>JAKACE010000167.1 GCA_021821705.1 Actinomycetes bacterium
CGAGCTGCGTGAGAGCGAGCTGCGGGCGTGGGCGCTCCTGGCTGCCGAAGCGCTGGAGCCCAACGCGTTCTTCCATCCCGCCAACATCGTGGCGGCGTGCGCCGAGCCCGGTCTGGCGGACGGGGTGGTGGTGGCCTCGGTCAGCGAAGGTGACCGCATCCTCGCCTTGGCGCCACTGCGCCGTGAGGCGGACTGGGGCCGGCATCATCTCGATGCCATGACGACGAGGGTGGCGGAGGCACCGATCGGCCTGGGGACACCGCTGGTGTCCGCCCATGCCTCGATCGACGCCGTTGAGGCATTGCTCGGCGCTGTCCACGAACATGGCGGCGCCGGTTTTCTCGCCCTCGAGTGGTCGGGCGCCGGCGGTGCGGTCGAGGCTCTCGTGCGCCAGGCCGCATTCAGGTTGCGGATGCCTGTGCTCGTAGCCGAGGAGTGGCGCCGTCCGGTCGTCTTCCGTAACGGGGTGCGTGCCCGGTTGGCCCCGAAGCGGGCGCGAGCGCTGGCGCGGTGGGCTCGTGCGACCGAGCGGGAGCTCGGTGCGCCGGCCAGGCTCGTCCGGTTGAGCGCAGACGAGGGTTGGGCCCGCCGTTTCCTCGAGATGGAAGCGGGCGGTTGGAAGGGCCGTCAGCCCCCAGGCGCCGGGGCCCTGGCCCTGGAGGAACCCACAGCCCGGTGGTTCGAGCGTGTGGTGACATCCATGGCCGGGGTGGGTTGGGCGCAACCGTTCTCCTTGCTGGCGGCGGACCGGGAACTGGCGATGATGTACGTGACGGCTGTCCCTGGCCGGGCCGCCTTCGCCACCAGGACGACCTACGACGAGCGCTACCGCAACCTCGCTCCCGGCCTGCAGTTGCTGGTCCACCTGGAAGCACAGTTCGCCACCGACCCCGCCGCCGGAGGCCTGTGTGACTCGTGCACCGGGGGAGAGGCGACGTACTTCCGGGAGGTGTTCCCGGATATGCGCCGGGTCCACAACCTGTTGGTGGCGACCGGCGGTCCCCTCGCACGCCTGGCCCTGCTCGGAGCCCCGCTGGGCAGGTGGGCCATCTCGTCGGGGCGCCGGTACCTGCGCCGCCCTGGCCGTCCGCAAGGGAGCTTGCTGGTGGAAGGGCAACTGTAGGGAGGGCTGAGATTCTGGTTTAGGCAGGCCGGTAATCGTGGGTTGAGGGCTCGACTTATCATCGTCGCGTGCAGGCGCGCCTGTTGGCCCTTGGAGAGGTGACGGCGACGCTGGCCGAACAGTGGCGCCACTTGGCCCGCTGGCCCGTGCAGGCCAAACCCTTTCTTGCCCCCGGCAACCTGCAGCCTGCAATCTGCGTCCCCGGTGCGGAGTCGATCGAGCTGGCGGTGGTGACCGAGGCGAACCGGGTAATGGCGCTCCTGGCGGTGCGGCGCCTGCCCGGATGGCGTCACCTGCCCCGCCCGGTGCTGGCGTCGAGAGGGTTGGTGGGACCTGTCGGCCTGGGCCGCCTGGGAGTGCCCCTGTTGAGCGTGGTGCGACCGCGCCAGGCTCTCAGAGCGCTACTCGAGCTCCTGGCCCAGGACGGGCGTGCCGGTTTGCTCGTGCTCGAGGCGTTCGATGTCGACGGCCCGGTCGGCCAGGAGCTGCTCGGTGTTCTGCGCGAACTGCACATGCCCAGTTACGTCGTGCGCCGCTGGACGCGCCCGGTAGTGAACCTTCCCGGCGACGGGCCTGGGCGAGCCGGGGCCTGGGGCCTCGACCGGCACCTGCGCCGCGAGGTCGCCAGGTACGCCCGGGTGACCGAGCGCGAGCTTGGCGGTACGCCGGTACTGGTAGACCGCAGCGGTGACGAGCAGGCGGCCTACCGGTTCGTGGACATGGAGGCCGGCGCCAGCAAGAGCGGGCTTCCTGAGGGCGCAGGCGCTCTGATGAGCGTCCCCGGTGCGGCCGAGTGGTTCGTGCGCTCGGCCACCCTGCTCGGCCGCCAGGGCGAGGCTCTGCTGTTCAGCCTCGAGGTGGACGGCCGGCCGCTGGCCATGAACTACATGCTCGCCTCCCCGGGACGGGCCTGGTTCGGTTTCAAGACGTGGTACAGCCCTCGGTTGCGCAACTGCGGCCTCGGCGACCAGCTGATGGCAGGCATACTCGAGCGTGCCCGCGACCTGACCCGGGTAGGCGTTGTGGATTCGTGCACCGACGAGGGTAACGCCCACTTCGGCCGCTACTTCACCCAGTCCCGCCAACTCTGTGACCTGCTCATAGGGCTGCGGGGTGCTCGAGACCGCATGGGGGTGCTGTCCCTGCCGGTGGCCCGCCCGTTGCGCCGGGCTTTGGTGGGCCTGGCCGGTACGGCTCGCCGTGACCGGGCCGGGCCCGGTGGCCACATGCCTCAACCCGAGAGGGCGAGGCCGGCCCCGATGGCGGCCACCCCGATGACCAACCAGAGCACGTAGTCGTTGACGATCCCGCTCTGGAACCTGCGCATGGGTTCGGCGAGGTTGAAGGTCACCGGGGCCCGCCGTAACAGCGGGAGGCGACGCCGGTAGAGGGCGACCAGGGCGAGCAGCAGGGCGCCGGCGGTCGAGGCCGCCCCGGTGGCGACGTCGGCGGCGCTTGTCGCCGTCGGTTCGGGTCTCGAGGGCGCGCTCGGGTGCAGGGCGGTGCGTGAGTAGAGCACGGAGGCGGCGTAGGCGGGCTGGTCCTCGAAGCGCACAGCGGCTTGCTGCACCGTGCCGCCGAGGTGGGGGACCAGCCCGACGCCCAGGGCCAGAGCGACGAGGACACAGGCCGGGACCAGCATGGTGAGTGGGGTGCGGCCTCTTGCGGCAGCGGTCTCCGACGTCTCCTCGTCGGCTTCGGCCGCCATCCCAGGGTCCTCCGCAGGCGCATCGCCGAGGCCCAGGAACACCCCTCCGGCAACCCGCAGCACGGCTCCGCCCACCACGATGGACGACAGGACGAACACGACTGTCAGCCATGCATAGCCGTGGGAGTAGGCGGACTCCTCTGTCCAACCCTTACCGAGGAAGGTGGCGAAGGGGGGCATGTCGGACAGGCCCAGTGCGGCCAGGGTGAAGGCCAGCCCAGTGGCGGGCAGCGCCCGTCCCCGCCCGTGCAGCCACGTCTCGTTGACAGAGCCCAGGCGGTGCAGGACGATGCCCACGCACAGGAAGAGGGCGGCCTTCACAAGCCCGTGGCCGATCACGTACACGGACTCCGCGGCCAGACCAAGGGGTGTCATCAGGGCGAAGCCGCACAGGAACATGCCGGCGTGACTGATCGTGGAGAAGGCGAGCAGGCGCTTGAGGTGCCGTTGGCGGTAGGCGAACAGGGCCCCGACCAGGGCGGTAACGGTTCCGAGCACCAGGAAGATGTGACCGGTGCCGGCAGTACGGCCGAGGGAACCGGCGAACATCGACCAGTAGACGCGGGCCACCCCGTAGAGGCCGAGCTCCACCATGACGCCTGAGAACAGCACGCACACCGGGGTCGGCGCGACGGCGTGGGCGTCGGCGAGCCAGAAATGGAACGGCACTATGGCGCCCTTGACCAGTAAGCCCGTCACTATGAGCACGAAGGAGACCACTACGAGGCCGTCGGGGCGGTGGCCGGCCAGGTCGCGCCCGATCTGGGCCATGTTCAGAGCCCCGGTGCGGCCGTAGACGAGGGCCACCCCGCACAGCGAGAGGTACGCACCGGCACTGTTGGTTATGGCGAAGTTGAGCGCACCCTGCACAGGCCCTCGCTCTTCGGGGCGGTAGGCCGTCAGTGCGTACGCCGATACCCCCATCACCTCGAACCACACGAACATGTCGAACACGTCGCCGGTGAAGCAGAAGCCGATCATTCCCGCCATGAAGGCCAGCATCAGCACCTGGAAGTAGACGGACACGTGCTCGAAGTAGTGCCAGGAAAAGATCATCGAGGCGGTGACGAGCAATGCCGTCAGGGCGGCCAGGCCGGCAGAGAGCGGGCTCACGGCGAAGTCCACGCCTATGGCGACGCCGTGTACCGGGTGGAACCCCCCGAACCAGTAGACGCTGTGGCGTCGGCGCGCCGAGAGCATCACCTCCACCGTCATGGCGCACACGCTTGCCGCGCTCAGCACTGCCAGCGCGTCCAGCACCCGGTAATGCTTCTTCAGGAAGGCGTTGGCCGCAGCGAGAGCGGCGGCCATCAGCAGCGGTACGGCCACCGACAGGGGCAGCAACTGGTCCATGGCCCTTCAGCCCCGCAACTGAGCCAATTTCTGCGGGTCCGCTGTGCCGAAACGCTTGTGAGCCTGTACCGCGAACGCCAGCAGGAGGGCCGTGACCGCGCCCTCTACCACGACGTCGGTAAGGGCAAGGGCCTGCACAACGGGGTCGACGGTCCGTGTGTGGCGGGAGATGTCCGAGAAGTAGGGGGCCACGCCACCCGTCCTGTAGCCGACGGCCAGCAACAGCACGTACGTGGAGGATTGCATTACGACCAGGCTTACGACCTGGTGCACGATGTGGCGGCTGGTGACGATGCCGTACAGGCCGACGGCCAGTAACCAAGCGACCACAAAATAGGGCAGGTACCTCAAGATGCCTTCCGGACCATGAGCGTCTGTTCGAGCATCTCCGCCACTATCAGCACGAAAGCGGCCGCGACTTCCATGCCCACGAAGAAACTGATGAGGGCCACCGTCCCGGCCGAGTTCACGGCCCCGGCGCTGTTGCCGAGGGGCAAGAGGTCCGTCAGGTAGGGTAGGCCGTACACGAGGGCGCTCGAGCCGATGGCTGCGAAAGCGCCCGCCCCTGTCGCCTCGACCGATTCCATGAGGCTGGACGGGCTCACGCGGCGGAAGGTGATGTACTGGCCACCCAGGTAGACGAGCATCAGCGCGCTCGCCATGAGCACACCGCCCTGGAACCCGCCGGCCGGGCTCTGTTGGGCGTGGGTGGTCAGGTACCAACCGAACAGCACCAGCGGGCCCGTCAAAAGCACCGACACCAGGCGCACGGCGTCACTGGTGCTCGGGACCGAGCGGCCGCTGGCCTCGTCCTGCGGGGCGCGTTCACGCTCGGCCCGAAGGCGCCGCAGGACGGTGGAGACGCCCGTGGCCGCCATGAACAGGATGAACTCCTCGCCGAGGGTGTCGATCCCCCGAAAGTCGAAGTTCACGGCCGAGACGACGCCGGTGGCGTGCACCCGGGGCACGGACAGCGCGCTCACGATCTGGCCGTAGGGCCCCGGGTACCGGCCGAAGCCCGGCAGGCCGTAGGCCCCCCACGACAGTA
>JAKACE010000168.1 GCA_021821705.1 Actinomycetes bacterium
CGGCACCGAGCAGCCGGGCCCGTCGCAGCAGGCTCAACCACCGCGCCCTGTTCAGGTGGGCCCGGCCCAGGCCCAACGGCCGGCCCAGCAGCCCACTCAGGCCCAGCAGCCCACTCAGCCCCAACAGCCCGCTCAGGCCCAAAGGCCGGCTCAGGCTCAACAACCGGCCCAGGCTCAACAGCCGGCCCAGGCTCAACAGCCGGCTCAGGCCCAGTTCCCCCGTTCACCGGTTGCCGCCGCGCTTGCCGCGGTGGCGCGCTCGGTGGGCACAGCGCCAAAGCCTCAGCCCGGGCCGGTACCCGCCCAGGCTCCGGCGCCGGGCCCGCCCCAGGTTGAGCGGTCGGTCCCCGTGCCCGGACAGCCGGTCACCGGGACGGTCTCTGCCGCACCTGCGCCGGCCGTGGCCGCGGCCGCAGCCGCCGGGGGCCTGCCCGGCACGGCCGCATCGGCTGCACGCGCCCTCACCAGCCTGGCCGGCGCCGGAAGGGCGGCACCGGCCAAGAAAGCCGAAGTGGTCGAGAACGCCGCGCCGGTTCCCGAGGAAGCGGAGACTGCGCCGGCGGCGGACCCGCGTGTAGACGACATCCTCCCCGCCAGGAGCCGGGGCTTCGGTCTGCGCCTCAGGCGACGCTGAGCCGGCGGCAGGTCGCCCCGGGGGCGCTCAGGCGGCTTCCATCTTGTAACCGAGCCCACGGATGGTCGTGATGCGCCGTGGGTGCGCCGGGTCGTCCTCGATGCGGGCCCGCAGGCGCTTTATGTGCACGTCGAGGGTCTTGGTATCGCCTACGTAGTGCGGTCCCCAGACCCGGTCGATCAGGGTCTCGCGCGTCAGCACTCGTCCGGCATTGGCCATGAGCAGTTCGAGGAGCTCGAACTCCTTCAGTGGCAGCGTCACCTCCCTGCCGTTCAGGTAGACCTCGTGGCGCTCCGGGTCAAGCTTGAGGTCGCCCACCTCGACGGTCTCGGTGTCGACGACGGGCTCGTCGCCCGCCGGCGCTCTGCGCAGAACGGCCCGCATGCGGGCCACCAGCTCGCGTAGGCGGTACGGTTTGCTCACGTAGTCATCGGCCCCGACCTCCAGCCCGACGACGGTGTCTATCTCGCTCGACTTCGCTGTCACCATGATCACCGGAGTAGTGGACCCTCCGGCGCGGATGGCCCGGCAGACGTCTATGCCTGAGACCTTCGGCAGCATCAGGTCGAGCAGGACGATGTTGGGCCGCACCGACGCGAACTTCTCGAGCGCCTCGGCGCCGTCGTAGGCCACCTCCACCCGGAAGCCCTCCCGCTTGAGCCCGACCATCAGGGCTTCGACGAAGGAAGGCTCGTCCTCCACCAGCAGGACCGTGAGCTGTTCAGCCATCGGTGGCCCTGCCCCGCCACATCGGCAGGCAGATACTGAACGTGGAACCCTCACCCTCCGTCGAGGTGACGGTCACATCGCCTCCGTGGTAGGCGGCCACATGACGGACGATAGCCAAGCCCAGCCCTGTACCTCCAGTCCAACGGGACCGGGCGCGGTCGACCCGGTAGAAGCGCTCGAAGACGCGTTCCTGATCGCGCCGGGGGATGCCGATGCCCCGGTCTCGCACCCTCACGCACACGGTGGCGTCGGCCTCGTCGGTGCTAACGGTGACCGACCCACCGGGCTCCGAGTACTTGATGGCGTTGTCGACCAGGTTGGCTATGGCGGAGGCCAGGTCCCGACGGTTCGCCGAAACCCAGGCGGAGCTGCTCACAGGGCCGACGGCCAGCTGTATGTCCCGGGCGGAAGCCGTCTCGTGGAAGCCCTCGACCGCCTCGGCAACCACCGCAGCGAGGGGCACCGGGACCAGGGTGCCGGTGCCGCCGGACTCGATGCGCGAGAGGTCGAGCAGGTCGTCCACCAGCCGCGAGAACCTCCGCGCTTCCGAGCCCAGGCGCCCGGTCAGGCGGCTGACGACATCGGGGTCGTCCTCGCCGTCCAGGGTCTCGGCAAGCAGGCTCAGCGCGCCCAGCGGCGTCTTCAGCTCGTGGCTGAGGTTGGCGACGAAGTCACGGCGGACCGACTCGAGGCGCCTCAGCTCGGAGACGTCGTCAACGAGGGCCACGGCGCCCCTGGGCGCCGCTCTGTCACCCAGGGGGAAAGCCCGTATCTCGAGAGTGTGCCTGGTCGGGGAGTACAGGTCGAGCGTTTCACGGTGGTCCTCTCCCGAGCGGGCTCGCTGCAGGGCGGCTTCGACCGCCTTCTCGGCCAGGATGTCGCCGTCACCGCTCTGGAGGAGACTGCGCGACCGTGCGTTGCCGAGCACGGTCCTGCCCTGGGCGTCGCTGACGACGATGCCCTGGCTGGTGTGGCCGAGGGCTTCGGCGATGAGGTCGAGCGCCATCCTCGGATCCAACCCGTCGACAGCTGTTGCCTCGGCCGCCCCGCCCTCGGTCACACCCGTTCCGCCACCACGGGCGGGCGGTAGTCAGCAGACCGGAACCGGCCGTCGGCTCCTTCCAGCACCCATACCGAGCCCTTGGCCTGCTTTGGGCTGGCGCCCAGGTCGACATGGTCCTCGTCTGCCAAACTGACCAGGATCTCTACGATCACGTCCCCGTGGGTGCATACCGCCACGTCTTGGCCGGCCAGCTCGCGGACCAGGCGTACGGCATCCGCACGTTGGCCCTCGGCCAGGGCATCGTCCAGTTCCACCTCGAGGCCGCGGCGCACCGCCAGCGGTCTGAGGGTCTGTTCGCAACGCTGGTAGGGGCTCGACAGGATCCGGGTCACAGGCACGAACTCGGCTGCAATCGACACCAGGCCATCGGCCTGCCTGAAGCCGTGACCTGTGAGCGGGCGCAAACGGTCGTCCCCCGACCATTCCTTGCGCGCCTTCGCCTGGGCGTGGCGGACCAACAGCAGTGGCACTTCTACAATTCTGTCAGAAACCCGCCCGGCTGCGACAGGGCCACAGCCGCTGGCCGAGGCCCACGCAGAGCGGCGCCCGGGGAAATTGCCGAAGGCGTGCGTCGGGTCGAGACACCGTGCCTGGTGCGGCGCTGCCACGTGGGAGGCGATGCCCCCTAACGTGAGGATGTGGACCTCGGTTCGAGCCGCGGCTGGGCGGGCGCTCGGAGGCGGGCCCTTTTCGAGCTGGGTGCCGGTCTCCTGACGCTGGGAGTGCTGGTGGTGCTCTTCGTCGCGTACGACCTCTGGGGTACCGCCATCGCCGAGAGCCACAGCCAGAGCGTCCTGGCCCGCCAGTTCCGCACGGAGGTGGCGCAGGCGACGCGAGCCGCGGGTGGGCCCCTGGCTCGGACGGGCAGGGGGCACGGCCCGGGCTCGACGCAGAGAGCAGGTGGCGCCGGCCCGGCGGGCGCCGGTCACCCCGCAAGCGCGGCCGGCAAGGGCGCTGGCGCCGCGGCCACGAGGCGTGGTCCCACCGTGCTGGTGCCCCCCGCCGGCGGAGCCATCGACCACATCGTCATCCCGGCCATCGGCGTTGACCGCTATGTCGTCCAGGGCGTGGCGGAGGCGGACCTGCAGATGGGCCCCGGCCACTACCCGGGGACCCCACTGCCGGGCCAGCGCGGCAACGTAGGCATCGCCGGCCACCGGACCACTTTCGGGGCCCCCTTCTTCGAGCTGAACGCCCTTCGGCCGGGCGACTTCGTATACCTGACGGACACCTCCAGGACCACCTGGGTCTACCGGGTCCAAAGGCAATGGGTGGTGGCACCGACCGATATCGGCGTGCTGGCACCGACACCTGGCTCAGAGCTCACGCTCACAACCTGTAACCCCCGCTTCGAGGCGACGTCTCGGCTGGTGGTGCGGGCGGCACTGGCCAGCCGCCTGGCGCCGGGGGTGCACCTCGCATCGGGGCTGCCGGTGGCGGCCGCCGGTTCTCCTGCCGCCACCGGCCGCTCGCAGCCCCGGGCCGCTCCGGCTTCGGCACCGGTCGCCGCCGGGACCTCGGCGGCACCGGTCGGAGGCAATGGCTCATCACCGGCCCGTGCCGGCGGTGGCGCCCACGACCCGGTGGTCTCGCTCCCGGCCTCGGCTGGCGGCCCGTCGCCCGTAGTGAGGGCGGCCGGCACCCGGTCGGCAGCACCGTCGACAGCAGGGGCATGGAGTTGGGTGGGAGCTGGTGGATGGGGCCTGTTGGCTCTGGCCGTCTGGGTAACGGCGCGCGTCGTCGGTGCCCGCCGCCGGCGCTGGGGCAAGGCAGCCGTGGTGGTCCCCGGCGCGGTGCTGGCCCTGGTCCCCGTGTGGTTCGTGTTCGAAAACCTGGTCCGGTTGCTGCCGGCGAACTTCTGAGCCGGGGGGCGCCGGCCGGCGCCTATCCCTGGGCTGCCGGCTGCCCAGGGCGCCCTCGGACCGAGCGTGACCGGGTGCGCCGAGCCGGCGGCCCTGGCGGTGAGCCGCCGGTCGCCAGCTCGTGCGGGGTCTTGGGACCTTTGCCCTACTTGGGCTCGGCCTAGGGAAGTAGGCGCTGGCCGAAGTGGGCCTCGAGGGCGTCCAGCACCACTACGTCTCGCGGGTAGGTCATCAGCTTGCGGGCCTCGTCCAGCGACGCCCAGCGCACCTCGTCCACCTCGGTGCTGCCTGCTTGTGTCGGGTGCGGATCCGTCCCCGCCTGGCCGACGGCCACCGTCATGGCCCAGTAGCGCACCACCTTTAGCCTCTTGTCGGCGTCCCGGTAGGTGGTGCTGGGGAGCGCCGGGCCGAGCCTGCACTCGAGCCCCGTCTCCTCGTGGACTTCCCTCAGGGCGGTCTCCTCGTCCGCTTCTCCTGCCGCGGCCTTGCCCTTGGGCAGGGCCCAGTCGTCATAGGCGGGCCGGTGGACGACGACAACCTCCGTGCCAGAGGGCACCATCCGCCAGACGGCACCCCCGGCGGCCCTCACGATCTCATCGGCCTGCCCTGGTGCGACCGCCCCGGGTGCGACCGCCCCGGGTGCGACCGCCTTGTCCGTGCCTTCAGTGTTCATGCCAGCGTCCCCACCCCGTCTCCCTGGCCCCGCCGGCGGGCCCGCGACAGGGCCAGCTCCTGGAAGTGGCGTTGAGCGTTGAAGTGCTTCACCGTGGGCACCTTGGACCACGAGCCGTCGGGGTGCAGTTCCCACGCCAACTCGTCGTCGGCCATGACGACCTCCAGGATCTCGCGCAGGCGAGCCTGGATCCTGGGGGCGTGCACGTCGACCAGGGCCTCGACCCGGCGGTCGAGGTTGCGCTCCATCATGTCC
>JAKACE010000169.1 GCA_021821705.1 Actinomycetes bacterium
CCACGAGGGCACCGTTCGCTGAGTGTCGTAGCGGCTCTCGTCGCCGACGACCGAGCCTGAGACCCTGCGCACCCCTGCCGCCCGGACCAGGGCGGCGAAGGCGTCGACGTCGGTGTAGGTACCTCCACCCGGTGCCATGGCATCGGCATAGGCCGGCGTGCGCAGCAGCGGGTCGCCTCCTCCCACCAGGTAAAGGTTGCCGTGCACGACACCGCCGACGGGCCGGCGGGCCACGACCAGCTCGGTCGTGAAACGGTAGGCCGGCCCGAGCCTGTCCAGCAGTGCGGTAGCGGTGAGCAGCTTCATGTTGGACGCCGGCAGCGCCGGCAGTTCCCCGTGGTACGAGTACACGGTCCGGCCCCCGATGGCGACCACCACGCAGCTGGCGGCCGAAGCGGCCCGGCCGATGACGGCGGCCGAGACCGAGCGGGCCAGGCTCTCCACCAGGGTGTCGTCGGCCCACCGCTGCTCCAGGGTGAGAGGGAGCCGGGCCGGGGAGAGCAGCGGTGTCGCCGTCAGCTGGGCGCCGCCGGGCACCAGCCGGGCGGCAAGGGCCCGGGCCGGGCCGGCCGGAGGCGTGCCGGGCCGGGCCTGCGCACCGGGCGAGACCACGGCTCGCGTCGCGCCGGCTGCACCCTGCCAGCAAAGGCCCGCCCCAGCCGGTGCGACCAGCGCGCCGACCAGCGCCAGACGCCTGCGCCACCCGCCCTTCATGCCCGTTCATACTGCCAGAGCGCCAGGCGTGACGGCCCCGCCCGGCCGCTACAGGTGCCACGGCCCCCCGTCGCCACCCGGCAGGTGGCGCCAAGTATCCGAGCAGGTCAACACCGGGCGATAGCTGCCAGCTTGGGGTATGGTTGGCCGGTGCCCGTCGCCTTGGTTGCCGTAATAGCCGGCCTTCTGACCTGCCAACTCGCCCTCATGCTCACGACGATGTACCTGCACCGGACCATGGCCCACCGGGCCGTGACCATGAAGGCGGGTACAGCGTTCGCGTTCCGCCTCCTGCTGTGGCTCTCCACCGGGATAAAGCCCCGGGAGTGGGCGGCCGTGCACCGCCGGCACCACGCCTACACCGACATCCCCGGGGATCCGCACTCCCCGGTGCTCGAGGGCTACTGGCGGGTCCAGCTCTGGAACGTCGGGCTGTACAAGAAGGCTGCCCACGACCCCGAGACACTGCGCAAGTACAGCCGGGACATAAAGGTCGACGCCTGGGACAAGTACCTGTTCGACCGCGGGTACGTCGGCCTGCTCCTCGGCTTCGGCATATTCGTGGCCCTGCTCGGCTGGCAGTGGGCACTGGTGGCAGCAGCCACGCACATCGTCAGCTACCTGCTCCTCAACGCGGCCGTGAACGCCGTCGGCCACAAGTGGGGCAAACGTCCGTACGCGGGGATCGCGACAAACAACCAGTGGCTCGCCCTGTTGACCTGGGGCGAGGGCTTGCACTCCAACCACCACGCGGCTCCGACCTCGGCCCGTTTCGCCCTGGCCAAGGGACAGGTCGACCACGGGTGGTGGGTGCTCGGCGTGCTGCGGACGCTGCACCTGGCCACGGTCCGTCACGACGGGATCCACCTGACGGCGCTCGCCCAGCAGGGCCTGGGCGTCCCGGCAGCCAAGCTGGAGCCCGAGCCCGAGCTCGTTTAGCGCTTCAGCGCTTCAGCGCCCCGGCGCCCGGCCCCTCCCGCTCCCCCTCCCCTCCCCTTCTCGGGCCTCGGGCCTCGCAAGCTGGCCCCGGCATGAGGGCGCGCCCAGCACCTGCCCCGCGGTCGTACGAGCGAGCCGGAGTGTGACCAGCGGGGCGGCGGCGGGCATACTGGGTGCCAGCCATGGACATCGTCTCCGCCCTCTTTATAGAGAACTTCCAGCTGCGGCCCGTTCCCGGCCCGTCGACGCGCGTCGACATCACCGGCGCCATGTTCTCCCTGCCTGCTCCCAGCCAGCCGCCCGTCACCCTGACCCCCCACCTGATCGTGCTAGTGCGGTCCCGCCGTTCGGACCCCTCCAACGGCGTGCTCGAGGTCGTGTTCCGGGACGAGGAGGGCGGCCAGGTTGCCCGTAACGTGTCCCCTTTCAACATCGAACCGGGTAAGTTCACCTACCGGCTGGTGCGGGCCGAGCTCGAGTTCGCCGGCTTCGGCACGATCGAGGCCCATTGCCGGCTGGTGCCATCGGAGCAGACCACCGTCGTGCCGCTCACGTTGCTGCCTCCTGTAACCGCCTGAGTTCGTCCCCGGCGCTCAGCAGGGCGAGCCGCCGGCTGCGTACCAGGCTGCGTCGGCACGTGGAGCGTGTAGGTTGGCCGTCATGACCGAAACCACGCAGCCGCAGGTCAGCGGGCGCCAGGAGCTGGAGCAGCTGGGGATCAACGTGATCAGGGGCCTGGCCATGGACGCGCCCCGTAAAGCCAATGCCGGTCACCCGGGCACGGCGATGGCGCTGGCGCCGCTGGCGCACGTGCTGTGGACGCGCGTGATGAACTACGACGCTTCCGACCCGGACTGGCCCGACCGGGACCGCTTCGTTCTCTCCTGCGGCCACGCCTCGGTGCTCCTCTACTCGATGCTGTACCTGACCGGTTACGACCTGTCGCTCGAGGACCTGCAGCAGTTCCGCCAGTTCGGCTCCCGGACCCCGGGGCACCCCGAGTCCCACCAGCTCAAAGGCGTGGAGGTCACGACCGGCCCCCTCGGCCAGGGCGTCGCCAACGCCGTGGGACTGGCCACCGCCGAGCGCATCCTCCGGGCGCGCTACGGCTCCGACCTGGTGGACCACTACACCTTCGTCGTGTGCTCGGACGGGGACCTCATGGAGGGCATCAGCCACGAGGCCGCTTCGCTCGCCGGCCACCTCGGCCTGGGCCGGCTCATCTACGTCTACGACAACAACCACATCACCATTGACGGGCCGACCGAAATAGCCCTCGGCGACGACGCCGTCAAGCGCTTCGACGCCTACGGGTGGCACACCGAGGACCTGGGCGAGGCCGCCAACGACACCCAGGCTCTGGAGGCGGCGCTGAGGCGGGCCATGGCCGTCGAGGACAGGCCCAGCTTCCTGCAACTTCGCTCCCACATCGGCTGGCCGTCGCCCAAGCTGACAGACAGCCCCAAGGCCCACGGGTCCCCGTTCCCCCCCGAAGAGATCAAGGTGACCAAGGAAATCCTCGGCCTGCCTCCCGAGGAGAGCTTCTGGGCCCCCGAGGACGTGCTGGCGATGTACCGCGAGGCCGGCAGCCGCGGGCGCTCACGCCGCCAGGACTGGGCCGGCCGCCTCGAGCGCAAGCTGCCTGCCGGGTCTCCCGAACGCGAACGCTGGGACTCGCAGTGGCGGGCCCAGGGCCTGGCCGGCTTCGAGAAGAAGCTTCCCGTCTGGGGCGCCGGCGACAAGATCGCCACCCGTGAGGCAATGAAAGAGTGCCTCAATGCTGTCGCCGCCGAGGTCCCGGCCATCGTGTCCGGAGGCGCAGACCTCACAGGCAACACCGGGACGATGCTCGAGGGAGAGCCCCTCCAGTCCCGCGACGAGCCCGGGGCGCGGCTGATCGCCTATGGGGTGCGCGAGCACGCAATGGGGGCTGCCGCCGTCGGCATGGCCCGCCACGGGGGCATCCTGCCGGTGATCGGCACCTTTTTCGTTTTCAGCGACTACATGCGCGGCGCCGTCCGGTTGTCCGCCCTGTCCGAGGCCAAGGTCGTCTACTCCTGGACCCACGACTCGGTCGGGTTGGGCGAGGACGGGCCGACCCACCAGCCGGTCGAGCAACTGGCCGCCATGCGGGCCATGCCCAACCTGTGGGTGGTCAGGCCGGCCGATGCCAACGAGACCGGCCAGGCTCTGAAAGTGGCCATCGAGCACGACGGGCCCACCGCCCTCATCCTGTCCCGCCAGAGCCTGCCCGTGCTGGAGGGGACGGCCGAGAAGGCGCATATGCTGGCTCGGGGGGCCTACGTCCTGGCGGGCGAGGAGGCCGGCCCTGACGTGGTGCTGGTGGGCACCGGTTCGGAGGTGCAGTTGTGCGTCTCGGCCTCGAAGCTTCTCGGCGCCGACGGCATCACCGCCCGGGTTGTCTCGATGCCCTGCTGGGAGCTGTTCGAACAGCAGGACGAGGCATATCGCCGGCAGGTGATGGGCGCCGGCGCCCCGGTGCTGGCCGTCGAGGCGGCGTCGAGCTTCGGCTGGGCCCGCTGGGCCGACGCCACGGTGTCCATCGACCACTTCGGCGCCTCCGGGCCCGGCGCCGAGGTCCTGGCGCGTTTCGGCTTCACCCCCGAGAACGTGGCCGACAAGGCCCGCGCACTGCTGCGCAAGACCGATCCCCAGGAGGAGAACAGATGACGTTGCTGCACCAGCTCTACAGCGAGGGCGGGCAGAGCCCGTGGATCGACAACCTTTCGCGCGACGCCATCCGTAGCGGGCGCCTGGCGAACATGGTCGACGCGGGCGTCCGCGGCGTGACCTCCAACCCGACGATCTTCCAGAAGGCCATGACCGGCACCGACATATACAGCGCCGACTTCGCCCGCCTCCTCGAGGGCGGCTCGGTGGAACAGGCATTCTGGGAGATGGCGGCCGCCGACGTGACGGCGGCGCTCGAGATCCTCCACCCCCTCTACGAGCAGAGCGACGGAGGGGACGGGTTCGTGTCGCTGGAGGTCTCGCCCAGGCTGGCCTATGACACCGAGGGCACCATCCGCGACGCCAGGCGCTTCCACGAGACCATCAACATGCCCAACCTGATGGTGAAGATCCCGGCCACCGAGGCCGGCACCCCGGCGGTACGCCAGATGATCTCAGAGGGCCGCAACATAAACGTCACCCTCATCTTCAGCCTCGAGCGCTACGAAGCCGTCATCGAGGCTTACATCTCCGGGCTGGAGGCGCTGGCCCGCTCGGGTGGTGACCTCAGCCGTACCCACAGCGTCGCCTCGTTCTTCGTGAGCAGGGTCGACACAGAGGTGGACAGGCGCCTGGACAAGAGCGGCAAGGCGGGCACCGAGGCATTGAGGGGCAAGGCAGCCGTGGCCCAGGCCAAGCTGGCCTACCGCCTCTTCGAAGAGAAGTTCTCGGGACCGCGCTGGCAGGCTCTCGCCGACCAGGGTGCGCACCCCCAGCGCCCGCTGTGGGCGTCGACCTCGACCAAGAACCCCGCCTACGAGGACCTCCTCTACGTCAACCACCTGGTCGCCCCGGAGAC
>JAKACE010000170.1 GCA_021821705.1 Actinomycetes bacterium
ATGGGACTTCCTCGTGAGCCGGGGCGTATGGAGGCCGCCGACCAGCCCCGCCGGCCTTCTCTTCCCCCACAACGAGCACTGGTCGACGCTGCCGCTGCTGCTCTGGCGGGCCCTTTTCAGCGTGTTCCACCTGACCAGCTACTGGCCCTACCTCATCCCGCTCCTCGTGGTCCAGGCGGTCGTGGTCCACCTGGTGTGGCGTACCTGCCTGCAGTCGGGGGCCTCGCCCTGGGTGGCCACCGCCGCCGCCGGCCTGCTCGCCCTGCTGGGCGCCGGCTCCGAGGACTTCACCTGGGCGTTCCAGATCGGTTTCGTGGGCTCGGTCATGTTCGGCCTCCTGGCGCTGCAGCTGGTGGGCACCGGTCCGGTCGCGGCCCGGCGCCGGCGCGGTGCCGACTGGGCGGCGTGCGCCTGCCTCGTCGCCAGCCTGATGTGCTCCACCGTCGGCGATGCCATGGTCGTGGGTGCTGCCGTGCTGGCCCTGGCCCGGTTGCAGCGGGCCAGCTGGCCCGTCGTCCTGGGGCCTCCCGTCGCCCTGTACGCCATCTGGTTCGCCGTTGTGGGCCGGACCGGCCTGGCGGACCACAGCGACCACGTCACCTCCACCGTGCTCACCGCCGCTCCCGGCTACATGCTCCAGGGGCTGTCCTCGGCCCTCGGCCAGACAGCCAACCTGGCCGGCGCCGGTGGCGCCCTGCTCGTCGGCCTGGTCGTATGGCTGGCCCGGCGGGCACCGGGCTTGTGGCAACGGGCGCCGGTGACCTTGGCCCTGTGCGCCTCCGTGCTGGCTTTCTACTTCCTCGCCGCCCTCGGCCGGGACGTCACCGCCGTCAGCCCGGCCGTCCCCCGTTACATCTACATCGCCATGGCACTGCTCACCCCTCTCGTAGCCGTCGTGCTGAGCGGCACCGGGCGCTCCACCGTCGCCACGGTCGGTGCGGTGTGCCTGCTGGCGGTCACCGCCGCCGGCAATATCTCCCAGGTGGACGCGGCCCTGCCCTCCCACGACGCCCAGGTGGCCCAGCTCGAGCACGAGGTGCTGGCGGCCGCTCGTCTCCTCGGCGCTGGAGTGCCCGACGTGTCCGGGCCCGGCGCGTCGCCGGTGGCGCCAGATCCCAACCTCACCGCCGGCGACATGGCCCGCCTCCAGCGCGACGGCGCTTTCGGGCACCCCCGTCTGTCTGCCCTCGACCTCGTCAACGCCCGCGCCCTGCTGGCCATGGCCACCTGGACGGGCTCCGAGACGGCGCTCACCGCCCACGCCCTTTTCGGTGGGCACTTCCGCTACGTGTCGTCGACGTACTCGTCCGTGCACCGTCAGGGCCCGGGCTGCCTGCAGTTCGTCCCGTCGTCGCCCGCCTACCCGCTGCAGATCTCCCTGGCCATGCCCGCTGGCACCCGGGCCGCCTCGGTCCTCACCATCAGCCCTCCGGCGCCGCCAGGCACGGTCAACCAGCTGGCCGCCTTCCTCGTGCCCACCAGGGGCCCGACCTCCTCGGTGCCCGTCGAGCTGGCCATCGGGGGCAAGGGCCGGGGCTACTTCGACGACGACGACCCCGGGGCGAGCGTGGTGCTGAGCTGGGCGACCGGCACCCCCCTGACGCTGTGCGGGCTGGCGACGGGCACCTGAACGTGAGCGCCGCCCCGCCGGCACCACTGCCTGCTCCCGCCGGGCAGCACCGCCCGCACCCGGTCCCGGCCCAGCGCGGGCGTGCCGGCCCTTCCTGGTCGGCCCCGGTCCTCGCCCTCTTCCCGGTCCCGGCGCAGGCAGGGCGTCGCCGGCCCGCCGTCGGGGCCGGCTACCTCGTGGCCATGGCGGCGATGACGGTGCTGCTGCTGGCCCGCCAGTCAGGGACGCCGGCCACTGCCACCTTCTGGGCCGAGGACGGGTCGATCTTCTACGCCCAGGCCGCCACCTTGACCGTTGCCAAGGCCCTCACCACCACCTACAACGGCTACTACCAGCTGGTCCCCCGCCTGGTCGCCGAGTTGGCCAGGTTGGCCCCGCTGCGTGATGCACCGGCGGTGACAGCCGTGGCCGGCGCCGTGGTGGTGGCGGCCTGCGCCTGTCTGGTCCTGCACGCCTCACGGGCGCACCTGCCGTCCCTGCCGGCCCGCTTCGTCGTGGTCGTGTCCATGGTCCTGCTGCCTACGGCCACGGCCGAACTGCTCGACAATGGGGTCAACGTGCCCTGGTGGCTCTTCTTCACCGCCTTCTGGGTGCTGCTCTGGCGGCCCACCACCCGCACGGGCAAGGGGCTGGCCCTGCTGGTGTGCGCCCTCGCCGCCGGCTCGGAGCCGCTCGTGGGCCTGTTCGTGCCCCTGGCCGCGGCACGGGTACTGGCCCTGCGCCGCCTGGACGAGCAGTGGGCGCCGGCCGGCCTGGTGGCGGGCCTGGCCTACCAGGCCGTAGGCCGGGTCGTCGGCCCGTCGGCACCGTTCCCCGGCCGCTTCTCGCTCTTGAGCACGACCGAGGCCTTCTTCCAGCGCTCCGGGCTGAGCCTGTTCGCCGGCCAGAGGGGCGCCGATGCCGTCCTGCGCTGGCACCCGGCCGTGGCCGCCGGCCTGGGCGCCGTCGCCTGGGCCGCCGTGGTGGCTGTCGCCTGGGCCGCGGCCCGGGGTGGGGCGAGGCCGTTGGTGGTGCTCCTGGCCGCCCTGTCCGTACTGGTCTTCTTCGTGCCGGTGTGGCTGCGGGGGGTCGGGGGCATGCTGGGGTCCTCCCCGGTCGAGGACGGCAGCCGTTACGCCCTGGTCCCGGTCCTGCTCACGGTGACGATGCTGGCCGTGGCGGTCGAGCACCACTCCGACGAGGCCCGCGAGGGGGCCCGCTCACGCCATGCCCGAGCCGGCGCCCTCCACGGGCGGCGCCGGGTGCCGGCACTCGGGGCTGCCACCCTGTGCGTGGCCACGCTGGCTCCGGCCTGGGTGGCCGATTTCCGTGACGCCAACCTGCGCTCCGGCGGCCCGTCCTGGGCCTCACAGGTGTCGGCCGCCGCCGGGCGGTGCCTCAGCCAGGGTGCCCGGACGGTGGCCCTGTTCACCGACCCCCCCGGCTGGACCACGGTCCTGCCCTGCTCACTGCTGGAGGCAAGGCCGGCGGCGGCGCCTGACCACCCGAGCCGGGCCACCCACCCGAGCCGGGCCACCTGACCGGCCGGGCCGGGAAGCGCGGGCGGGACACGGCACGGCAGGGCGCCTCAGGGCGCAGTCGAAGTCGCCGTACCGTAGACCGAGCGCCAGTCGAAGCACAGGCTGTGGTCCAAGTCGCTGTGCCCGTCGTCGTAGTGCAACCGTTCGGGTGGCACCACCAACCGGTCGCGCCACGAGCTCATGTTGTCGTAGTGGAAGTTGCTCCCGCCCCGGCGCAGCCCGGCCCGGTCCACCTCCAGGCGCCGGCGCATCTGCGCCTCGCTGCGCATCGGGTAATGGCGCAGGTTGAACAGGGTCGGGAACCGCTGCCCCAGCGGGGCGTTGTGGTTGAACTCCCGGACGTTGGTGGCGCCGGCCCGCCAGGCCCGGATCCGGGGCCCGCAGTCGGCGAAGAGGCAGTAGTGGCGGACCCTGTCCACGGCACTGGCGACCGACACGTCGTCGGCAACCGTCCACCAATAGTTAAAGTTGTTGAACTGCACCCAGTCGTAGGGCGACGCCAGGACCTCCTCCACCCAGTCGCGGTAGGGGCGGGCGCGGTCAGGTCCTTCGAGGAACTCGTCCTGGTCCGGCCATGACACCCAGTCGTAACGGGAGACGTACTCGGCCAGCAGGTGCTCGGACATGGCCTGGTAGAGGCCGTAGAAGTCCACGCTGCGGGGCACGGTGCGCAGTTCGACCATCTCGGCCCGCAGCCGGTGCAGGACCTCGGGGGTCTCGTCCGTCGACCCGTGGTCCCAGACGACCAGGTCGTGGCCCTGGGAGCGCAGGTAGCCGACGGCGTCCTGCACCAGGTCGCCGTCGTTGTAGCAGAGCAGCACCCCGAGCAGGCGCGGTGGAGAGGTAGCCATCTGCGCTGACAGGCTATCTTCCGGTAGCTTCGCTGTCGGTGGCACGAAGCGGGAGACCAACCGGGGCAGCCGTGCTCGGCATGCACAGGAGCGGCACCAGTGCCGTGGCCGGCTTCCTGGCCAAGGTCGGTTTCCACGCCGGCACCGACGAAGAGCTGCTGGCGCCGGCCGAGGACAACCCCAAGGGTTTCTTCGAGCGCCAGGATGTCAACGCCCTCAACGACTCTCTGCTGGCGGAGCTGGACGGGGCCTGGGACAAGCCGCCCTCCCGCCAGGAGGTAAGCGTGCATGCCCCCACATGGCGGCCCCGGGCGCAGGCCATGGTCGACGCCCTGGCGGCCGAGGCGGCCGGGCGCCCCCTGCTGCTGAAGGACCCCCGTATCTGCCTGTTGCTACCGGCATGGCAAGCGGCCCTGGAGGGCTTCGCCTTTGTACTTGTCGACCGCAGCCCCATGGACGTGGCCGCCTCCATCAGGCGCCGCGACGGGCGGCCCCTCTACGTGGCCCTGGCCCTGTGGCAGTCCTACTGCACCGAGATGCTGTCCGGCCTGAGCGGCCGGCGGGTGGTCGTCGTCCACTACGAGGACTTCGTGCGCGACCCGCAAGGCGAGGGGCAAGCCCTCCTGTCCCAGCTGTCCGAGGTGCTGCCAGGGGCCCCCCTCGACGCCGCTCGGGCCGAGGGTTTCGTCACCGCCGACATGCGCCACCACAGCACCAGCACCGGCACCACGGCCGCCCTGCACTCCATGACCGGTGCGCAGCTGGCCCTGGCCCGCTGGATGGCCGAGCTGCCCAAGGGCTGGTGCCCGCTCGAGCCCCCGGCCGCCTTGACCGACGAGGCCGGCGCAGCCCGGGTGGCGGCGACCGAGTACTACGACGCCGTGGCCGACCGCCACGGCATGGAGACGGCCTACGACACCGAGCGCCACCGCGCCCTGCATTTCGAGCAGGCGACGGAGCTGAAGGACCGCCACATCGAGAACATCGAGGCCGCTCTCGCCCACATGCAGGCCCGTGCCGAGGCCGCCGACGAGCGGGCCACCCGGCTGGACGACGAGTGCCGGGGCCTGCGGGAAGCCAACGAGGCACTGGAAGGCGAGCTGGCCCGCTCGAGGCGGGACAACCGTGCGGCGGCCGGCAACCTGATCTCCGCTGCCCGCCGAGCCCTGGGCGGCCACGGGGGCTGACACCGTCCGG
>JAKACE010000171.1 GCA_021821705.1 Actinomycetes bacterium
CGCTCCCGGGGATGGGCACGCCCTGCACGGCCGGCGACCGGCGCGTGCCGCTGTCACGAGCGTGTTCTCGCCCAAGGGGGGGGTGGGCAAGTCTGTCCTGGCCGTGAACCTGGCCACAGCCCTGGCCCAGGCTTCCGGGCAGCCGGTCGCCATCCTCGACCTGGACCTGCAGTTCGGCGACGTGTCGGTCATGATGCGCCTGCAGCCGGCCCACACTTTGAGTGACGCCATCTCGGCCGGGGACCTGCTGGACGAGACCCTGCTGAGGAGCTTCCTGGTGCGCCACGACAAGAGCGGTGTGTACGTGCTCGGGGCGCCGACGTCACCCTCCGAGGCCGACCAGGTCGAGCCGGCCACGATATTGCGCGTGCTCGAGCTGATGCGCGACATGTTCGCCCACGTGGTGATCGACACCCCTCCCCACCTCAGTGAGGTGGTGCTCCAGGCGGTGGCCGAGAGTGACCTCGTCGCCTTCCTCGTCGCCATGGACGTGCCATCGGTGAAGAACGCCCGTCTCGGGCTCCAGGCCTTCGAGCTCCTCCGCCTGCCCATGGACAAGGTCGTCCTGGTCCTCAACCGGGCCGACTCCAAGGTCTACCTCACCCCCCACGACGTCGAGCGGGCACTCGAGCTACGGGTACACCTCAGCCTTCCCTCCGACCCCGTGGTCCCCCAGTCGATCAACCAGGGGGTGCCGGTCCAGATCGCCTACCCGCGGTCCCGGTTCGCCGGGCAGGTGGCGCAGTTGGCCGGGATCGTCATGTCCCGGGCCGAGCAGTCGGCGCTCGAGAAATGACAGCGGACAGGGCGCGCTGGTCGGGAAACGGCACGGCGGGCAACCGCCTGTTCGGTGCCAAGAACGCCGAGCCCGCACGGGAGGAGGCAGAGCCCGCCGACAGCGGGGCGGCCAGGCCGTCCCGGGGGGTCGGTGAGAGCCTCTACGCCCGGCTCCGGGAGGGGTTGCCCTCCGCCGACCCGAGGGCGGGGGTGCTCGAAGCAGTGCGCGAACGGGTCCACCGCCTGGTGATATCCGAGCTGGGACCGGTCTTCTACGGCAGCCAGTTCGACCAGGACGAGCTGCGTGCCCGGGTCGAGCGCATAGTCCAGGCCGCCCTGCGGGCCGAGAAGACGACCATGTCGGCCCTCGAGGCGGCCGGAGTCGCCCGGAGCGTGACCGACGACGTCCTCGGCTACGGGCCGATCGAGCCCCTGCTCCAGGACCCTTCGATCTCCGAGATCATGGTCAACGGCCCGGACCGGGTCTACATCGAGCGCAGCGGCAAGATCCTCCCCACCAAGGTCTCGTTCCTGGACGAGGCCCACCTGCGCCACGTGACCGGTCGGATCGTGGCCGAGGTGGGGCGCCACATCGACGAGTCCTCCCCAATGGTGGACGCCCGCCTTGCGGACGGGTCGCGGGTCAACGCCGTGTACCCGCCCCTTGCGGTCGGCGGCCCGTTCCTCACCATCCGCAAGTTCGCGGCCGAACCCTTCAGCTTGGACGACCTGGTCGGCTTCGCCACGGTCACCCCTCAGGTGGCGCAGCTGCTCCAGGCCTGCGTGCAGGGCAGGGCCAACATCCTGGTGTCCGGGGGGGCCAGCACGGGCAAGACCACCATGCTGAACGTGCTGTCGTCCTTCATCCCCTCGGACGAGCGCATCGTGACGATCGAGGACGCCAAGGAGCTGCAGCTTCGCCAGCGGCACATCCTCTCACTGGAGTCACGCCCGCCCAACACCGAGGGCAAGGGCGAGGTGACGATCAGGGACCTGCTCCGCAACGCCCTGCGGATGCGGCCGGACCGGATAATCATCGGCGAGTGCCGCTCCGGTGAGGCCTTCGACATGCTGCAGGCGATGAACACGGGCCATGACGGCTCCCTGACGACGGTACACGCCAATAGCCCCCGTGACGCCCTGGCCCGGGTGGAGACCATGACCCTGATGGCCGGCTTCGACCTCCCGGTGCGCGCCGTACGGGAGCAGATCTCCTCTGCCCTGGACCTGGTCGTGCACCTGGCCCGTCTGCGTGACGGTACCCGCCGGGTGACGCATGTGACCGAAGTGGGCCACATGGAGGGGGACACGGTGCTCCTGCAGGACGTCTTCGTCTTTGACTACCGTTCCGGCGCCAGCAGTGCGCATCCAGCTGGGCCGGGCCGTCTGGTGGCGACCGGGCTGAGGCCCCGCCTCACGGACCGGCTGGCCGACCGGGGCGTGCAGGTGAACCCCGCCATCTTCGAGCCTGAGACGGGCGAGGTGGAGCGGCCGCGGCCCCACCAGCCGCCTCAGCGCGGGTGGCGACCGTGAGGAGGGCCGTCAACGGGCCCTGGCACGGGCTGCTGGCGCACTTCGACCGGCTGCGTAGCCCGCTTGGGGCCGCGCTGCTCGCTGGGGCCGTCGCGCTCCTCCTGGTGCTGTGGGCCCTGCACCGCCAAAGGACGAGGAAGTTGGCGGGGCACAGGCGCTCGGGCACACCAGGGCCCAGGTTCGACGCTGGGCGCCTGCTGCGCACGGCCCTACCGGTGAGGCCGGCGCTGCCAGGGCACCGGCGGTTGCGGGCCCACGGCCCGGGGGTGCTGCTGCGCCGTCGACGGTCGCCCGACCTGGTCCAGGTTCTGGAGCCCTACCGCCTGGTGCCCCGCCCATCCCAGGAGGACGAGGAGGGGTGGGCACTGATCACCGTACCGGCGCTGAAGAGGCTGTCCCTGGCCCTGGAGGGGCTGGCCGTCCGGGTCGGCATCAGCCGGCGCCTCGGGCTCCTGGTCGACCGGGCGGGAGCCCGGACGCGCCTGGGCGAGCTGTTGGCGGTGTGGCTTGTCGCGGGAGCCCTGCTCATGGGCCTCGGCTGGGTGCTCGCCGGCCTCGTGGGCACAGCGACCGTCGGGGTACTGGTCGTCGTCGTGCCGCCTGCCGGGCTGCAGGCGGCAGCCGACCGCAGGGCGCGCCTGTTCGCCACTCAGCTCCCTGACGTGCTCAAGTTGACCGCTAGCTCCCTGCGGGCGGGCTTCTCGCTCCTCCAGGGCCTGGAAGCCGTTACCCGCCAGCTGCGAGAGCCCTCAGCCGGGGAACTGCAACGGGCCCTGACCGAGGCCCGCCTGGGCCGGCCGGTGGAGGATGCACTGGAGGCGGCCGCCGCCCGCATCCGCAACCGGGACTTCACCGAGAGCGTCGCCGCGGTCAGGATCCAGCAGGAGGCGGGCGGCAACCTGGCGTCCTTGTTCGACACGCTTGCGGCGACCATGGTCCAGCGCCTGCGGTTGCGCCGCGAGGTGCGCACTCTCACCGCGGAGGGCCGCATGACCGCCTACATCCTGGGCGCTATGCCACTTGCCCTTGGCTTGCTGATCTTCGTCGTAAACCGGGCGTACATTCTCGAGCTGTTCCACAGCCTGCCCGGTAAGGCCATGTTGGTCGGTGGCCTGGTACTGCAGGTCGTCGGCTTCATGTGGATGTACCGGATCGTCAAGATCGAGACCTAGGGCCATGCTCCCGGTCGCCCTGTACCTGGTGGTCGCTGCGGCGCTGACCGCAGGGGCAGTTGTGCTGTACCTGCAACGTGGGCCACGCCGGGCGGCGCTCGCCACACTGCGGGTCGCGACCTCCGCCGCGCGGGCCTCGACCAGCCAGCGGGAGAGCGTGGGCAGGGATGCTGAAGTACCTCCTGGGAGGGAGGGCGACCGGGCCCACGGCTTGGCTGTGCTCGCAGCCCCCCTGGCGAGCGCGCTGGCGCGTCCGGCACGGCACCTGGTGCCGGCGAGCTATGCCACCAACGCACAGCGCCGGCTCACACTCGCCGGCCGGGACCGCTCCGTCGACTTCGAGCGCTTCATGGCTCTGCGCCTAGCGTCCTTCCTGGCGGTGGTGCCCTCTTTTGTGGCCATCGCCCTGGCCGGGCTGCCCGGCATGTACGGCCTGCTGCTCTTCCTTCTCAGCCTCTCGGTGCTCGTCCTTGGGCCGGAGGCGTGGCTGGACCGTGCCCTCGGCCGCAGGCAGGGAGCGGTCCGCAGGGACCTGCCTGCGATGCTCGAACTGCTGATGATAAGCGTCGAGGCAGGGCTGGCGTTCGACCAAGCCCTGGCCCGAGCGGCCGGCTCGGTCCCCGGCCCGCTGGGCGAGGAGTTCGCACGTTTCCTGGGGGAGGTGCGCATGGGTGCCGACCACCGGAGCGCGCTGGAGGCTATCGACCGGCGCACAGACATAGACGAACTGCGTTCGTTCCTGATGGCACTGGTGCAGGCGGAGACGTTTGGGGTCTCGGTCGCCGCCATACTGCGCTCCCAGGCGGAGCAGGCCCGGACCGCCCAGCGCCAGCACGTCCAGGAGGAGGCGCAGAAGGCCCCGGTCAAGATGCTCTTCCCGCTTGTCTTCTGCGTCCTGCCCGCACTGTTCATCGTCGTCGCCGGGCCTGCGGGCATCGAGATATACCGGACGTTGGTCAAATGAACCGGTGGTGGGCTGCTCCGCTCGCTGCCGGCACGGGGCCGGAGAGGCGAGGCCGCGCCGGGTGCCCGGGGATGGGCAAGCGGTCGGGCCGGTGGGGTGGCGAGAGGGGTGCCGCGCTGGTGGAGTTCGCCCTGGTGTTACCGATATTCGCTCTGATGCTGTTCGGGATGGTGCAGTACGGCCTGGTGTTCGCCGGGTGGGCCCAGCTGCGCAACTCGTCCCAATCGGCTGCCCGTCTTGTCGCCATGGGGGACACAGGTTGTCCCGGCAACAGCCCCTGCAACAGCGCCGCCCTCTGCACCGACATCACCGGCCAGAGCATCCCCCCCGACCTGTATACCCAGGACATGGTGTGTGAGGTGCAGGACCAGGTGGGGACCCCGGTAGGGGCGACGGGGCAGCCGGAGGTCGCGTTGTACCTACCTGGCGACGGGACGGTCAAAGTCTGCGTACAGATCCTCGCCCAGTCGGTCACCGGCTTCTTCCCGCCCGTCCATCTCTCCGCCGATGCACAGATGTACCTGGAGCCGCCCGGTGCGCACCGCCGTCACCATGATCATGGTGACGGACACGGTGGAGGGGTGCTACAGAACTACAACCCCTACTCACCACCGCTGGCAGGCTGCAGTGGTGGCTGAAGGCCGCTCGGCCCTCCCGTCCGGCAGGAGGGCGCACGACGAACACGGCTTCGCCCTCGTCCTGTTCGCTTTGTCGCTGACCACATTGGCC
>JAKACE010000172.1 GCA_021821705.1 Actinomycetes bacterium
TACCCGTGCCGGCGCGGGCCGTGCCCGGGGGTGGGGCCGGCAGGATGGCAGCGCCGCCAGGCGCCGGGGCTGGCTCGGGCCCCGGTGCCGCCTGGTGCCCTGGCGGAGCCGCGAGCGTGGTGTTCCTTCGGTTCAAGAAGCTCACCGCGACCTCCTCCTGTCCTGGCTCTCTTTGACCACCGTCCCCACTGTGGAGAGCAGCTCCCCGGCCGAGCAGCCCTTCACGAGGTAGGCAGCGACGTCGGCGTCCTCTGCCGCCCGTACGATGCCCTCGTCGTCGTACGCCGACAGCAGCACCACCGGGACGTCGGGATGGTCACGGCGCAGGACGTGGGCAGCCTCGGTGCCGCTCATGCCCTCCATGCGCACGTCCATGACCACCACGTCGGGTCGGGTGCTCTCGACCAGGTCGATACCTTGCCTGGCGGCGTGCGCCACCCCGGTCACCTCGTAGCCGACATCGCTGAAGAGGCCGGCCAGCTCCTCGGCCAGCTGGGTGTCGTCGTCTACCACCACGAGCCTTGGCATCCGGGCGGGGTTCAAGCTGCCTCCTGTGGTCACGGGGCCCCCACGGGCTCGCGTGTCGGGACTGCTGGGAGCCAGACGGTCAGCTGGGCGCCCGTATTGGGGGCGCTCAGGACGTCGAAGCGGCCGGCCGCCAGCTCGACTCTCTCGCGCATGACCACCAGGCCGAAGTGGCCACCACGCAGCAGATCTGGTTGTGCGGCCTCGAAGAACCCCTTACCGTTGTCGCGCACGGTCAAGCTGACGCCGTTGCCCGAGGGGCCCAGGGTGACTGTTACGAGGCTCGCCTTGGCGTGCTTGGCCACGTTGACCAGCGCCTCCTGCACGACGCGGTACAGGACGGTCTCGCTGTTCGGGCTGAGGCGGGGGTGCGCCGTGGACTCGAAGCGGGCGTCGGTGCCGGTGGCCGAACCCCAGGCCGATACGTGGTCGCGGATCGCTGCGTCGAGGCCGCCCTCGTCGAGGATGGGCGGGCGGAGCTCGCTCATCATCTGGCGCAGGTTCTGTATCTCGCCGCTCAGCTCGGTGCGTGCCCTCTTCACCAGCTCGCGGGCCGTATCGGTGTCGTCGCGCTCTAGGCGTAGACGGCACCGGTCGAGCACCAGCCCCAGGGCGGCGAGCCGCTGTATGGGGCCGTCGTGGAGATTGGCGGCGATCCGGGCCCGCTCGCCCTCGGCCACCCGTACGGTGCGGTCGAGCAGCTGGCGGCGGCGCAGCTGGGAGTCGGTGAGGTGCCTGTTGACGTTCGAGAGGGCGGCGGTGCGCTCCTCGACCAGTTCCTCCAGGCGCCGGCTGTCGAGTTGGGCCACCGCCTCGAGCCCGGCGGCCACCCGCGTGACCTGGCGCGACGCTTCGACCAGTGCCCGGGTGAGCTCGACGAGCTCGTCAGGAGCCTGGAAGGCGTCGAGCTCGGTCTCCAGGGGACGGGTGGCGGCCTTGAGCTCGGACACCTCGGCCGTAGGGGCATTGCTCAGCTCGCCGCGGGCTACGCCCTCCAAGGCCTTGGCCAGGGCCGGTAGCGCCTTGTAGGACAGGGTGTGGGCGGCGTGGGCCAGGTGCTCGGCCCGCAGACGGGACGTGGCCGGGAAGATGGCCAGGACGACGATGCTCGCCCCCATCACGACCACCGCGAGGCCGCGCCAGACAGCTGAGTTGTTGCCGGCGCTGCCCAGGGGCAGCACCTCGAGGCTGGTGACTGCCGTTATTGTCACGAGGGCGGCAGCGGCCGTGCCCCAGGGCAGCGCCAGGTGCCGGTCGCGCCAGGCTCCCCGCCCGAGCGCGTTGCCGGCCTGACCTCGCCACCCCATGGCGAAGGCCCCCGAAAGTGCCGTGACGCCGACCACGGCCAAGGCGACCGGCCCGGCCGAGCCGATGGCGACCGTGACCACGACGGCCCAGGTCGTGCCCACCCAGGCACGTACGGGCCTGGGCACGCGCTGGCAGCGGCGCAGTACCGGGGGCGACAGCGCCGTAAGGGCAAGGGCACCGGCGGCGAGGCTCCCTAGGGCCACCATCAGACTGCCGCGGGGCCCTACGGCGGCGACGGCGCCCGCCACCATGCTGCTGACCAGGCCCGTCCCGAGCAGGGGAAGCCGGGGGAGCGTCCGCGACGGTTGGCGCTGTCGCGCCCCCGGGACGACGAGGTAGGGCCCGTGGAGCCCGGCGCGGGCCGCCCGGGCCGCGCCCATGGCCGTTTCTGCCAGGCCCGTGCCTGCTGCCGCCGCCCCCAGGGCTGCGGCCAGGAGCGCGACGCAGAGCATGCCTCCTGCCAACCCGGTGGCGCCCGGGCCGGCGAGGGGCTGGAGCAGGGACGCCATGGCCGATTTGAGCTCGGCCGACTTGCCTGCCTCGAACACGATGGTGGGCGAGGACAACCCGGCGGCCCGCAACAGGGCCGGGATGGCGCAAGCCCAGGAGGCGAAGGTTGCGCCGACGGTGGTCCAGATGGCCCAGCGGGCGGCGCGCCCAGAGCGCGCCGCTGTGGCCGGCGTGACAGCCGGAAGGCTCATCGCCGCCAGGCACAGGACCACGACCGTCGTGGTGGCGTCGACGGCCACCGTCCCGGCTGAGCTGCGGCTCGTCAGCCATGCGCCCGACGGCAGCAGGTTGTGGCCGAGATCCCCGGCCGACAGGGAGATCAGGCCGCTCACCGTCACCAGGACGCCGCAGAGGGCCACCAGGGCGAGGGAAAGGTGGACCAGGTGGCGAGCGGCAGGCAGGAGCGAGACGACTACGAGAGCGACAACTGCGGCGCAGGCGAAGGCCCACGCGTGAGCCGTACCGAGGGCACGGAAGGCCACAGCCGAGAGGAGGCCGGCCGTGCCCAGGCGGGCGGCCCACCACGAGACGGCACCCACCCCGGCGACGCCAGGCCAGCGCCCGAGCCAGCGGTCCACTCCCACCATGGCCGGGTCCGACCAGAGGTGGCGGGCGGGTGGAACCGTGCGCTGCTGCCCGCCACGGTGGGCACTCCCGGCCAGGTCCGAGGTGCCGTCGCCGTGGCAGGCCGCCTCCGAGAGGTCTGGCGCGGCAGGTTCCCGCCGGCTACGCCCATCCTCGTTGTCGAAGCTGGCCAGTTCGGCGGCCAGCACCAGCACTCCGGCACACAGGACGGCGAGCAGGAACGGCACCAGCGATGGGGGCCGGTAGCCGGGTACCGTAGCCAGGACGACGATGGCGATCGGGGCGCTGGCGGCTACGGCGATGCCCGGGCGCGCCATGACCTGGACGGAGGACCGCCCCCTTGCCCCGGTCGCTCCCCACCGGCGCTGGCGCGGTGGGGTCACGCCGGGCGCTCCGGCAAGTGCTCTGTGGTCATGACCGCACAAGCCTTGTCGGCGGGTCGGCGCAGCGGATTTAGCCGAAGTGCCAGGTCGACGTCGACAAATGGGAGGGCGTGGCTCTTGGTGGCCGCGCTCAGTGGTGCGCTGACGCGCTCAGTCGCCTACGGAGACGATCTCCACCTCGAGCTTGCCGCTCGGTGCTTCGTAGCCGACGACAGCACCGGCGCGCTTTCCCATGAGCGCCTGCCCGAGGGGCGAGCCCGGCGAGATCACGGCGGTGCCCGAGTCGCGCTCCTCGATGGACCCGACCAGGTACTTTTCGACCTCGTCGTCGCCGACGTAGCGCAAGCGCACAGTCACCCCGGCGGCGACCTCGCCCGTGGGTGCCCCGTTGACGACCTCGGCGTCTTTCAACATGGCCTCGAGCTGCCGGATACGGGCCTCCATCTTGCCCTGAGCGTCCTTGGCGGCGTGGTAGTCGCCATTTTCGGAGAGGTCACCCAGCGCCCGTGCCGCCTCGATGTCGCGGGCGATGTCGACCCGGCCCCGGGTCCGCAGGTCGTCCAGCTCTGCCTGCAACCGCTCGAAGGTCGCAGGCGACAACTTGGTAGTGGCCATGCAGCGCAGGGTACCAGGGTGGGCCGCCGATACGCGGCCGTGGCCAGGCCTCCGAGGGTGGTTGCGAACGGCTGGCGCAGCTGCGATACTAGGAAGGCCAATGAACTCGACTACTGCACCCAGCGACCCCCACCAGAAGCGGTCGGCCAAGCCGGCTGTAGTAATTACCTGCTGACGCGCGCCCGCCCGGGGTGTGCGTCGAACGACCGTCCCAGAGGGGCGGTCGTTTTCATGTCCGGGCACAGCTGACACACATGACCAGTCCCGCACGAGGAGGAGCGCCCGCAATTGAGCGCCACTGACAACGCCCACCGTGTAGCCGTGATCGGCGGCGACGGCATAGGCCCCGAGGTCATTGCCCAGGCCCTCAAGGTCGCCCGGGCCGCCGGAGCGCGGCTCGAGACCGTCGACTACGACCTGGGCGCCAGGAGGTACCTCTCCGCTGGGGAGATCCTGCCTGACAGCGTCCTGGCCGAGCTGCGTGGTTTCGACGCCATCCTCCTCGGGGCCATCGGTTCGCCCGATGTGCCCCCCGGCGTGCTCGAGCGCGGCCTGCTCCTGCGGATGCGGTTCGAACTGGACCTGTACGTGAACCTGAGGCCGTTCCGGGCCGCCGCCAGCATCGGAGCGGGCGTGCCTGTGGACTTCGCCGTCGTACGGGAGAACACCGAGGGTACCTATGCCGGGGAGGGCGGGTCTCTACGCAGGGGCACTCCCCACGAGGTGGCCACCCAGGGTTCTGTCAACACCCGTTTCGGCGTGGAGCGCTGCGTGCGGTACGCGTTCGGGCTGGCGGAGTCCCGCCGCCGGCACCTGACCCTGGTCCACAAGACCAACGTCCTCAACTACTCGGGGGACCTCTGGCAGCGCACCTTCGAGGAGGTCGCCGGCGATCACCCCGATGTGAGTACCGCCTACAACCACGTCGACGCCGCTTGCATCTACATGGTGGAGTCGCCGGGCCGGTACGACGTTGTCGTCACCGACAACCTGTTCGGTGACATCCTGACCGACCTCGCCGGTGCCGTTTCCGGCGGCATCGGCCGGGCCGCATCGGGCAACCTCAACCCGGCTCGCACCGGCCCCTCGATGTTCGAACCCGTCCATGGCAGCGCCCCGGACATCGCCGGGACAGGCAGGGCCAACCCCACTGCTGCCATCATCTCGGCGGCCATGATGCTCGAGCACCTGGGGCTGGCCGAAGAAGCTGCCCGTATCAACAAAG
>JAKACE010000173.1 GCA_021821705.1 Actinomycetes bacterium
TGGCGCTCAAGGTCCTGCATCCGGTGCTCGCCGAGGACCGCTCCTTCCTGCGCCGCTTCGAGATGGAGGCACAGCTCGTGGCCTCCCTGCGACATCCGGGCATAGTGCGGGTCTACGACTGGGGAGAGGAGGGCGGCGATGCCTACCTCGCCATGGAGCTCCTCGACGGAGGGAGCTTGCGCGGGCTGCTCGACACCGGTTACCGCCTGAGCGTTTCACAGGCCGCTGCCCTCGGAGTGGACGTGGCGGCGGCCCTGGCCCATGCCCACGCCCGTGGCCTGGTCCACCGCGACATCAAGCCGGCCAACCTGCTCTTCGACGAGGAGGGCCGTTCGAGCGTCGCCGATTTCGGCATCGCCCGCGCCCTGGCCGAGGCGAGCTGGACCGAGCCCATGGGGGCGTTGGTCGGCACCGCCCGTTATGCCGCCCCCGAGCAGCTCCAGGGTGTAGCGCTCGACGGGCGCGCCGACGTGTACGCCCTGGCGCTGGTCCTGGTCGAATGCGTCACGGGCGCGGTCCCGTTCGCGCGCGATACAACCCTTGGCGCCCTGATGGCCCGGGCCTCCCAGCCCCTGCCGGTGCCGGACGAGCTGGGACCGCTCGTCCCGGTCCTGGAGGGGGCGGGCTCGCCGGCTCCGGACGACCGGCTGACGGCCGAGGAACTGGCCGAACGGATCGCTGTCGTGGCCCGCCAGCTGCGCGCGCCGGCGCGCCTGCCCGTCCACGTGGCTGCACCGGCAGTGCCGCTGGAACCACCTGACCCCACCGAGCTGGGCACAGGGGCAGCCCGGCCGGCGGACGGTGGCCCAACCATCCTGGTTGACGACCTCGAGATCGTGGCAGCAGACGACGTGGGCGAGGGCCCGGCGAGCGGCACGCCGGAGGGAGCGGGCCCGACCGGCACCCAGGGCTCGGCCGGCGACTGCGACGAGCAGGCCCCGTCCGCCCTGGCCACGTCCCCCGCCGACGCCGGCCCGCTCGCCACCACGGCGGCCGAGCTTGCCGCTGCTGCGGTGGCCGGCGACGGTCCCGACCTGACGCTGGCCGGGGCAGTACCTCCCACTCCCTCGTCCACACGCCCAGCTCCACCGGCCGGACCGGCGCACGGCGACGGGCCGGAGGCTCCTTCAAACGGTCCGGGCAAGCGCAGGGGCGCCCGGCGGCGTGACCTCCAGGGTCGCAAACGGCGCCGATGGCCGCGTCGCCTGGCGGTACTGGTGCTGGTTGTCTGCGTCCTCGGGGGCGGCGCCACCGCCGCCGTGCTGCTGACCCGGCCGGCGCCTCTGTACGCCGTGCCTTCACTGGCCGGCGAGAGCCCGAGCGCAGCGGCGACGGCGCTTCATGCCCGGCACCTGCGCCTGGCAGTGGCCGGTCGCCAGTGGAGCCCGTCGACACCCAGCGGCGCCGTGATGTCCCAGTTCCCGCCGCCCGGGGTACGGGCCCGCGCCAAGACGGTGGTGGCTGTGACCCTCTCCCTCGGGCCTCAACCGGTGGCGGTGCCCTCGCTGACGACATTGGACCTGGCCCAGGCCCGTTCGGTCCTGCGCGGCCAGCAGCTACAGCTCGGTACCGTCACCCACAGGTCGAGCATGACCGTGCCGAAAGGCATGGTGATCTCGTGGTCCCACGCCGGCCACGAGCTACTGCCCGGCAGCAAGGTCGATGTCCTGGTGTCCACGGGCAAGCCCATGGTCACCGTGCCTCCGGCCGCTGACGGCAGTCCCTACACCCACCTTGCCGCCCAGCTGGCCGTCCTGCACCTCGCCGTCCACGAGGTGCAGGAGTACAGCAACACTGTGCCCCAGGGGGTCGTGATCGCGACTTCTCCGGCTCCGGGCAGCAGCCAGGTGGTTGGTACGGAGGTGACCGTGACGGTGTCCCTCGGCCCTCACCTGGTGAGCATCCCGTCGGCCATAATTGGCATGACCCAGGGTGAGGCCACGGATTACCTGCTCAAGCTGGGTCTGTACGTCTCTGGGGTGCAGGGCAGCCCTCTGGCGGCGGTGACCGGCTCGGTCCCTGCCGTAGGCACGTCGGTCCTGTACGGCAAGTCCATAACCCTCGTGGCCGGGTAGGCGCCGGCCCCGCCGGTGCTGGCGCCAGGTCAGGACCGGCGGGCGCGGTCCAGCTGCCTACGTTCGCGCTTGGTCGGACGCCCGGTGCCACGGTCACGAACGAAGTTGGCCACCGACTCCTCCTCGCTCGGCCGGGGCGGGGTGTGGTCGATGTAGCACGCCGCCGCCAGGGGGGCGCCCACACGCTTGTCGACGATCGCCGTCACCTCGACCACCCTGTCTCCGCCCGGTGTCGACGCCTCGACGGTGTCGCCCGGTTTGACCAGGCTGGCAGGCTTGGCACTGTTGCGGTTGAGCTTGACGTGCCCCGCCCGGCAGGCGTCGGTGGCGTCGGTGCGGGTCTTGAACAAGCGGACTCCCCACAGCCACTTGTCGACCCGCGTCTCCTCCACTACTCGGTGATCTCCTGAAGCCGTGCGGCGGCTTCGAACGCCGCTGGACGGGGGGCCGTGGTCGTGGGCTCCTGGGCCGGCCCGTCGGTGCCGTCCTGTGCCCCGGTCGAGCCACCGGGACCGGCCGCCGTGGTCGCCGTCCTGGCGGTGCGGAACATGCCAGGACCGGCGGCAGGCCACATGCCGCTGCCTGGGTCGAGCAACTTGCTCATGTCGCCGTCGACGCGCATCCGGCCGCTCAGGAAGGCCTGCATGACAGCTTGGGGGTCGCCTTCCACGAACAGCGACCGAGCCGTCGCCCAGTCCAGCGACACGGTGACGTCGGGCCTGTCGAGATGCCCGGTCTCAACGGCGACGTGCCCGGTGGAGGTGTCCACGTGCGCCTGGAGCGGTTCGGGGGAGAACGGAGCGTCGTAGACGACGAGGTTGACCCGGACGGACGCGAGCGACGCTGCCGGGGGTAGTCCACCCGCCGCCTGCAGCTCGGCATATATCCGCCGTGCTTGTGCAACCCACTCGTCACTGAGGAAGGGGTACTTTGCCATCGGTGCCCGAGCAGCTTACCCCCGGGCCCCGCCGGGCCAGGTAGCCGGCCGCGCCCCGTCGGGTCGACCCTGCGGCACCCGGTAGTTACGATGGCCCGGTGGCCCAGCCCATCTCCAAAGACGACGTCGCCCACGTGGCCCGCCTGGCCCGTCTGGCGTTGAGCGACGACGAGCTCGAGCAGTACACCTCGCAGCTGGCCGGCGTGCTCAGGCACGCTGCCGACATCGAGGCGCTCGACATCGAGGGTGTCGAAGCGACCGCCCATCCCTTTCCGCTGGTTAACGTGCTGAGGGAGGACTTGCCTACGCCGAGCTTGGACCGGGACGAGGTCCTGGCCCAGGCGCCCGATGTCGACCAGGACCGCTTCCGCATACCGCGCATACTCGGTGAGGCACCGTGAGCGGACCGGTACACGCCATCGCAGCGGATGTGCGCTCGGGTCGTCGCAGCGCCGCCGAAGTCCTGGAGGAGCACCTCGGGCGCATTGGCGAGCGCGAGGAGTCTGTGCACGCGTTCAACCTGGTCACGGCCGACGCCGCCAGGCAGCGGGCCGGACAGATCGACCGTGCCGTTGCTGCCGGCGGCGATCCCGGGCCGCTGGCAGGGGTCCCGGTGGCGCTCAAGGACCTGATCTGTACCCGAGGAGTGCCGACCACCTGTTCCTCGCGCATTCTCGAGGGATGGGTGCCTCCCTACGACGCGACGGTCGTCAGCCGCCTGGCAGGAGCGGGAGCGGTGTTCGTGGGCAAGGCCAACATGGACGAGTTCGCCATGGGTTCGTCGACCGAGCACTCTGCGTTCGGGCCGACCCGGAACCCCCACGACCTGTCGCGGGTCCCCGGCGGGTCTTCAGGCGGCAGCGCCGCCGCTGTGGCAGCGGGTTTCGTGGCCGCATCGCTGGGAAGCGACACCGGGGGCTCGATACGCCAGCCCGCCGCCCTGTGCGGCGTCGTCGGTGTCAAGCCCACCTACGGTCTCGTCTCTCGTTACGGACTGGTGGCCTTTGCCAGTTCGCTCGACCAGATCGGGCCGTTCGCAACAACTGTTGCCGATGCCGCTCTCGTGCTCGATGCCATCGCCGGGCATGACCCAAGAGACTCGACCAGCCTTCCCGGCAAGCGGCCGGCGGCTGGCAGCAGGTTGGGGCGAGGTGCGGAGGGCTTGCGGGTTGGTGTGATCGCCGAACTGGCAGGCGCTGAGGGGATCTCGGCGGACGTGGCCGCCCGGGTCAGCGAAGCGGCCGAGGCGCTGGCCTCCGCCGGCGCCAAGGTGGAGGAGGTGAGCGTGCCGTCCGTCGTGTACGGGCTGTCCGCCTACTACATGATGGCCCCGGCGGAGGCCTCCTCCAACCTGGCCCGCTACGACGGGGTGCGCTAGGGGCTGCGCAAGCCGGGCGCCGACATCACCGACATGTACGTCGCCACCCGCTCCGCCGGTTTCGGGCCGGAGGTCAAGAGGCGCATCATGCTCGGCACGTACGCACTGTCTGCCGGTTACTACGACGCCTACTACGGCAAGGCCCAGAAGGTACGGACGCTCATCATCCGTGATTTCGAGGCGGCGTACCGCTCCTATGACGTGCTGCTCTCGCCGACTTCGCCCACGACGGCCTTCGAGCTCGGGACCAAGACGTCCGACCCGCTCACCATGTACCTGAACGACGTCTGCACGATCCCCTCCAACCTGGCCGGTCACCCCGCCGCCAGTGTCCCTTTCGGCACGGGCGACGACGGTCTGCCCGTGGGGGTGCAGGTGCTGGCGCCTGCACTGGGTGAACCCGTCATGTTCCAGGTGGCCGAAGTGCTCGAGGCCGCCGTCCCTTCGCGCCGAGGTGCCTCATGAGCGACGACACGCTGTCAGGGTGGGAGGTCGTGGTCGGCCTCGAGGTCCACTGCGAGCTACGGACCGAGACCAAGCTGTTCTGCGGTTGCCGCAACGTCTTCGGCGACGAGCCCAACACCAACGTCTGTCCCGTCTGCCTCGGCCTGCCCGGGTCGCTCCCCGTGCTCAACAAGCAGGCAGTGGAGTACGCGATCCGCATCGGGACGGCACTGCACTGCCGGGTGCAGCCGTCGATGTTCCACCGCAAGAACTACTTCTACCCGGACATGCCCAAGGACTTCCAG
>JAKACE010000174.1 GCA_021821705.1 Actinomycetes bacterium
CCCGGTGTGCACCCCCATCGGGTCGAAGTTCTCGATGGAGCACACGATGATGCAGTTGTCGGCGCGGTCGCGCATCACCTCCAGCTCGTACTCCTTCCAGCCGGCGATGGAGCGTTCGATGAGGATCTCGCTGATCGGGCTGGCGGCCAGGCCCTCCGAAGCGATCCTCTCCAGGGCGGGGCGGTCGTGGGCGATGCCGGTGCCACCGCCGCCAAGGATGTACGAGGGGCGCACTATGACCGGGAAACCGATCCGTTCGCCGATGACGAGGGCCTCCTCCAGGTTGTTGGCGAAGCCGGAGTCGGGTACCGCCAGGCCGATCTCGTTCATGGCGGCACGGAAGAGGCCCCGGTCCTCGGCCGTTGCGATGGCGAGGGCGTTGGCACCGATCAGCTCCACCCCGAAGCGCTCCAAGGCCCCGCTCTCGTGCAGCTTCATGGCCAGGTTGAGCCCGGTCTGGCCGCCGAGGGTGGGCAGCAGGGCGTCCGGGCGCTCGCGCTCGATGACCGCCTCGAGCACCTCGGGCACCAGCGGCTCGATGTAGGTGCGGTCGGCCACCTCGGGGTCGGTCATTATGGTGGCGGGGTTGGAATTGACCAGCACGACCCGAAAGCCCTCTGCCTTGAGGGCGCGGCACGCCTGCGTGCCCGAGTAGTCGAACTCGCACGCCTGGCCGATGACGATCGGCCCGGAGCCGATCACGAGCACCGATGTGATGTCCTGCCTCTTAGGCACGGGCAGTGCCTCCCTTCGCTCCGCAACGTTCCATCAGCTCGGCGAACTCCGCGAACAGGTACCTGGCATCGTGCGGGCCGGGCCCGGCCTCGGGGTGGTACTGGACCGAGAACGCCGGGACGTCGCGGAAGGCCAGGCCCTCGATCACCCCGTCGTTGAGGTTGACGTGAGTGACCTCGACGCCCCCGCCCAGGGCCTCGGCGGCGACGGCGTAGTTGTGGTTCTGGCTGGTTATCTCGACCCCCCCGGTGGCCAGGCGCCGCACGGGGTGGTTGCCGCCGTGGTGGCCGAACGGCAACTTGTAGGTGCGGGCCCCGAGCGCCCGGGCCAGGATCTGGTGCCCGAGGCAGATGCCGAACACCGGCACCTGCCCCACCAGGGCCTGCACCGCCTCAACGGCGCCCGTGACAGCGGCGGGGTCGCCGGGGCCGTTCGAGAGGAACACGCCGTCGGGGGCCATGGCCAGCACGTCCGGGGCCGGTGTGGTGGCCGGCACCACGGTGACGGTGGCGATCTCCCCCAGGTTGCGCAGGATGTTGCGCTTGATGCCAAAGTCGTAGGCGACGACGGAGAACGGGCCTTCTCCGGCGCGGTAGCTCTCCGTGCAGCTCACCTCGCTCACCAGGTTGCGGCCTTGCGTCGGCGGCTCGGCTCGGGCAGCCGCCAGCAGTGCGGCCTCGTCGAGCGAACCAGGTCCCGAGTCGACGGGCCCGTACGCTCCCGGCATGGAACCCTCGTCGCGCAGGCAGCGTGTGAGCCGCCTGGTGTCGACGCCGGCCATGGCCCGCAGGCCGTGGCGGGCCATGAACCCGCCGAGGGTCTCGACGGCCCTCCAGTTGCTCGGGCGGCCCGTCAGCTCACGCACCACAACGCCGCGACAAAAGGGCCGGCGGCTCTCGTCGTCCTCGGGGGCGACACCGTAGTTCCCGATGTGGGGGTAGGTGAAGGTGACGACCTGGCCGGCGTAGGACGGATCGGTCATGACCTCCTGGTAGCCGGCCATCACAGTGTTGAAGACCACCTCCCCTGTCACCGGCTCCCCTGTCACCGGCTCCCCTGTCACCGGGCCCGTTGCGTCCTGGCCGAAACCGAGCACCTCTCCCTCGAAGACCGACCCGTCGGCCAGTACCAGGAGCCCCTCACGCCAGGGCTCTGTCATCTCTGCGCCTCCTCTGCGATAACAACGGGTTCCCCGGCCAGCACGGTGTGCCGGGCACGACCGGCCAGTTCGCGGCCGGCGAAAGGGGTATTGCGGCTGCGGCTGGCCAAGGCCGACGCCACGACGGTCCACCGGCGCCCCGGGTCCAGGACACACAGGTTGGCGGCGGCCCCGGGGCAGACCGGGCCACCGTGAGTGCCGGTCAGCCCGGCTATGGCGGCCGGTTGCCACGACATAAGGGCGACGACCCTCTCGACGGGCAGGCCTGAGAAGCTCGAGGCCACGGCGAAGGCCGTCTCCAGGCCCACCATCCCGGGGGCGGCGTCGCAGAACGACACCTGTTTGGCCTCCGGCGGATGGGGGGCGTGGTCGGTGGCGATGGCGTCGACCACACCTGCGGCCAGGGCCTCCAGCAGGGCCGAGCGGTCGCCGTGGGCACGCAGGGGCGGGTTCACCTTGTAGGAGGTGTCGTAGCCGGCCACGCAGTCCTCCTCCAGAGCCAGATGGTGGGGCGTGGCCTCGGCGGTCACGGCCACGCCGGCGGCCTTGGCGGCGCGGACGGCGTCGACAGCACCGGCCGTCGACAAGTGCAGTAGGTGAAGGCGGGCGCCGGTGGCCCGGGCCAGCGCCAGGTCCCGCAGGACCGTCACCTCCTCCGCCACGGCCGGCCGGCCTGGCAGGCCGAGAAGGCTGGACCAGGCACCCTCGTTCATGCAGCCGTCGCCGGTGAGCGCCGGGTCCTCGCAGTGGTCGGCGATGACCGCCCCGAGCGAGCGGGAGTACTCCATGGCCCGGCGCATCAAGGCCGGGCTGGCCACGCAGCTGCCGTCGTCGGTGAAGATGCGCACGCCCTCGGCCGCCATCTCCGCCATGTTGGCAAGGGAACGCCCGAGGCGGCCCTCGGTGATCGTCCCGGCCGGACGGACGTCGCAGAGCGCGCCCCGGGCCATTTGCAGGACGTGGCGGACGACGGCCGCCGAACTGGCCGCCGGCTCGGTGTTGGGCATCGCCACCACAGCGGTGTAGCCGCCCAGGGCGGCAGCGCGCGAGCCCGTCTCGATGGTCTCGGCCTCCTCGCCACCGGGCTCGCGCAGATGGCAGTGCAGGTCGACCAGGCCCGGGGCCACGATGCAACCCTCCGCATCGAGCACCAGGGCGCCGGCCGGCCGGCTGAGCTCGCCCGGAGGCGCCACCTCGCTCACGACGTCGCCCTTGACCACGACGTCGGCGCGCCGGGCTCCGGTCTGGTCGAGCACGGTGCCTCTGCTCAGGAACAACTGCCGCTCACGCGCCAACCGGGGCCCCCGATCCGAGCAGGTGGTAAAGGACCGCCATGCGCACCGCCACCCCGTTTGCAACCTGGGTCGTGATCACCGAGCGTGCGCCGTCTACGACCTCGGCGGCGATCTCGATGCCCCGCCGGACCGGGCCGGGGTGCATCACCAGCGCCTCGGGGCCGAGCAGGCGCGCCCGCGAGGCGGTGAGCCCATAGGTGGCCGTGTACTCGTGCAGGGACGGAACGAACTGCTCGGTCATGCGCTCGTCCTGCAGCCGCAGCAAGTAGGCGACGTCGCACTTGGCAAGCACGGTTTCGAGATCGTGGCTGACGGCGACCGGCCATCCCTCCAGCGAGGGGGGCAGCAGCGTGGGTGGGGCCACCAGGGTCACCTCCGCGCCCAGGGCGCTGAAGGCCAGCACGTCCGAGCGTGCCACCCGGCTGTGGCGGATGTCGCCGACGATGGCGATGTGCAGGCCGTCGAGCGCACGAGGCCTGGCGGCCCCGCTGGCGAAGCGGGCCCGGCGCTCCCGGGTGATCGTGAAGCAGTCCAGCAGGGCCTGGGTGGGGTGCTCGTGGGCGCCGTCGCCGGCGTTGACGACGCAGGCCTCGCCCACCTCACCGAGCCACCCGGCAACCTGGGCGGGCACCCCGGCGCACGAGTGGCGGACGACGAAGGCGTCGGCTCCCATGGCCTCGATGGTCAGCACCGTGTCGCGCAGCGACTCACCCTTGCTCAGCGAGCTCGAAGAGCTCGTGAAGGTCATCACGTCAGCCGATAGCCGCTTGGCGGCGGTCTCGAACGACAGGCGCGTCCTGGTCGAGTTCTCGAAGAAGGCCGACACCACCGTCTTGCCCCGCAGGGCGGCCACCCGGGGTATGGGCCGGCGGCCCACCTCGACGAAGGTGTCCGCCAGGCGCAGCAGCTCGTCTATGCCCTCGGCACCGAGGTCGGCCACCCCGAGGAGGTGCCGCCCGGTCAAGCTCGGCCTCCATCGGGCCCGCCGGCCGGCGCCACCACGTCCTGCATGCCTGCGGGCGTCACCACGTCCTGCATGCCTGCGGGCGTCACCACGTCCTGCATGCCTGCCGGGGCGACCTGAGCGCCGGAGTCGAGGAGATCCCCGAGCACGACGCCCCGCTCGCTCACGTCCACCATCTCGGTGCGGCGCGTCGGAAGGTTCTTGCCGACGAAGTCCGGGCGCACCGGCAGCTCGCGGTGGCCACGGTCCACCATCACGGCCAGCTGGACGCAGGAGGGCCGGCCCAGGTCGCACAGGGCGTTGAGCGCCGCTCTCACCGTCCGGCCGGTGAACAGCACGTCGTCACAGAGGACGACCACCGCCCCGTCGACCGGCACCGGCATCTCGGTCGCTGCGAAGGGGACGACCGGGCGCAACCCGATGTCGTCGCGGTAGTAGGCCACGTCCAGGCTGCCCACAGGCACCGCTGTGCCGCCCACCTGGGCGATCACCGCGGCCAGGGCCTCGGCGAACCACACGCCTCCGGTCTGCAGGCCGACCAGCACCAGGTCGGCAGTCCCCCGGTTGTGCTCGATCACCTCGTGGGCGATCCGCCAGATCGCCCTGCGGACGTCGCCGGCGTCCATGACAACGGCACGGCCCCGGAAGGCTCCACCGGGCGGGGCCACCAGAGCGCGCTCACGCTCACCCAACAGGGTTCTCCTCTCTCCCGTGCCGGCCTCGCTGGACCGGCTTCACGGTCGAGCGGTGATCTTATCCCCGTCCGGACGGACCTCGTGGGCTATAGCCGCCAGCATGCCGTTGACGAAGCCGCTCGACTCGTCGGTGGAGTAGGCCTTGGCCAGCTCGACGGCCTCGGATATGACCACGCTGGTAGGCACGTCGGGCCGCCAACCGAGCTCGTAGGTGGCCATGCGCAGCAGGGCCCGGTCCACCACCGGCATGCGCTCGAGCGCCCAATCGATGGCGTGCCCGG
>JAKACE010000175.1 GCA_021821705.1 Actinomycetes bacterium
GGTGGTGCTTGGACGTCCCGGCTCCGGCCATGGTGAAGCCGGTGAAGACCCCGATGGCGTAGACGGCCACCAGTTCGGTGACGTTGGAACTGGTCACTGCCAGAAGGCCTATGGCCACGATCGCCAGCACGATGATGCCGTTGGAGAAGGTCAAGCGGTGCCCCCGCTTGGTCAGCTGGCGGGGCAGGAAGCGGTCACCGGCCACGAAGCTGGCCAGGAACGGGAACCCGTTGAAGCTGGTGTTGCCGCCGGTGTACAGGATGAGCAGGGTGGCCAGCTGCACGACGTAGAACAGCAGTGTGCCCAAGCCGCTGGTACCGAACACGGCCTTGGCTTCCTGGGAGATGACCGTCGGGCTTCCCGCCAGGAAGGGAGCGGCGTGGGTCCAGCGGGCCAGGAACGACACGCCGAGGACCAGGCAGCCGAGCGACACGCTCATCATCAGGTACACCCGCCTGGCCCGCCGGCCGGCCGGTGGCTTGAACGCGCTCACGCCATTGGAGATGGCCTCGACCCCGGTGAGCGAGGAGCCGCCGTTGGCGAACGAGCGCAGCACTATGAACAGCGACGCCCCCATGAGCAGGCCGCTCCCCGGGTGGCCCACCGGGTACAACCCGGGGCGGTGGAGCGAGTACAGGTGCAGTCCGGCCGTAAGCGAGCGCACGATGCCGGTGACGACAACGGTGCCGATGGCGCAGATGAAGAAGTAGGTCGGGAAGGCAAATATCCGTCCCGCCTCCCTGACCCCGCGGAGGTTGCCGTAGGCGAGCAGGCAGACGACGGCGATGCTGATGTAGGTCGAGTACGGCCTGAGGGTGCCGAAGGCCGACGTCAGCGCGTCGGTGCCGGCCGCCACCTGTACGGCGACGGTGACGGTGTAGTCGATGAGCAGGGCGACGGCGGCCACCTGGGCTACTACCGGCCCGAAGTTGTCCCTGGCGACGACGTACGAGCCGCCTGCCCGGGTGTAGACCATGACCACTTCCCGGTAGGACATGGTCACGAAGAACAGGACCACCAGCAGGGCGAACGTCACCGGGAGCAGCAGCGTGAAAGCGGCCACGCCCACCGGCTTCATCAGCTCGACGAGCATCTCCTCGCTGCCGTACGCCGAGGACGAGATGGCGTCGGGGGACAGCACCCCCATGGCCATGAAGCTGCCCAGGCGCTCGCTCTCGAGCTCCTCGGTCACCAACGGCCGACCCAGGAGCACGTTCTTCAACCGGTAGAGCAGCGTCTCCGGAAGGTCCGCCGATGGCCCCGGCGATGGCCCCGGCCGCGCCGCAGGAGCTTCAATAAGGTTGCTCATGGGTGCTCACTTGCGCTGCTGCAGGCTCCTGGTCCTCGGCACCGCGCGGGCGCCCGTCTCGATGCCGGCGCGCCCGGTGGCCGGGGCGCCAGGACGACAGTAGCGGGCTGCCGCCGAGTTGTGCCAGGTTGCCCGAGCGTGTTGCATGTTGGTGATGAGGATCGTCGTCGTGGGCTGCGGTCGCGTGGGCTCGGAGCTGGCCACCACACTGTCCCGGGAGGGCAACGAGGTCTCGGTGGTCGACAAGAGCGAGCGCGCCCTGCAACGCCTGGCCATGGACTGGGGCGGCAAGGGTGTGGTCGGCTTCGGCTTCGACCGCGACGCGCTCGAGGAGGCCGGTATCTCCAAGGCCGACGCCCTGGCTGCGGTCACCAACGGTGACAACTCCAACATCCTCACCGCCCGTATCGCCAAGGAGACCTACCAGGTACGCAACGTGGTGGCCCGGATCTACGACCCCCGTAGGGCCGTTATCTACCGCCGCCTCGGTATCCCCACCGTCGCCACCGTGACCTGGACGGTAGACCAGGTCGTGCGCCGATTGCTCCCGGACCGCCCGACCAGTGAATGGGCGGCGCCGGGCGGAGAGGTCCTCATAGTGGAGCGCTCGGTCCCGGGTAGCTGGGTGGGCTGCAAGCTGGACGACCTCGAGGTGCCTGGCCAGGTACGCATGGCGGTCGTGGCCAGGGCAGGCCGTTCGCTGGTACCCAAGCCCGGCCTGGTGGCACAGGAGGGCGACGTCGTGCACTTCGCCGTCGACGCGGCGGCGTTGGAGGAGCTGGAGCACAGGCTGATCGGGGGGCCACGGTCGTGAAGGTCTTCATCGCCGGGGCCGGCAACGTCGGCACCTACCTGGCCGCCGACCTGCACCGCGCCGGCCACGAAGTGCTCCTCATGGAGATAGACCCCGATGTGGCTGAGCGGGGCGCCGCCCTGCCTGTCCAGTGGATGGTGAGGGACGCCTGCGAGGTGTCTGCCCTCGATGCAGCCGGGCTGGCCACCGCCGACGTGGTCGTGGCGGCCACCGGGGACGACGAGGACAACCTGGTCGTCTCCCTGCTGGCCAAACAGGAGTTCGCCGTCCCACGGGTCATCGCCCGGGTCAACCACCCTAAGAACCACTGGCTGTTCAACGAGACGTGGGGTGTCGACATCGCCGTTTCGACCCCCCACCTGTTGGCCTCGCTGGTGGAGGAGGCTGTATCGGTCGGCTCCCTTGTCCGGCTCATGCAGCTGGAGTCCTCCGGGGCCCACCTGGTCGAGGTGACCCTGGCATCCGGCTCGCCCGCGGCCGGGATGGAGCTGTCGCGCCTCGGCATGCCACGTGACGCCACCGTGGTGGCGGTCGTGCGCCGGGCCCACGTGGTGGTCCCGAGGGGCGACACCGTGCTCGAGGCCGGCGACGAGGTACTGGTCCTGGCTTCGCCGGAATCCGAGGACGCCGTGCGTTCGCTGCTGGTGGCCGACGGTGGTCCCGCCGCGCCGGGCTCAGCCGACCTGGGCTCCCTGCCGGTGCTGCGCTCGCCCGCCGGTCCATAGGGGCCCGGACGAGCGCGAGGCGGTCCGTGGCGGGGTGGGCGTCCCCGGTCGGTAGTCCGCCCGCCTGGCTGGTGACGACCTTGGCCCTGGTGGCCACGGCGGCCTTCGTGGCCGCTCTCATGCCCTTGCGGGCGCACCTGAGCGCCGCCACGACGGCGCTGGTCCTGGTGCTCCCGGTGGTCGGTGGGGTCAGCGCCGGCGGCTTCGGTACCGGCCTGGTGGTCACGGCCGCCTGCTTCCTCGCCTACGACTACCTGTTCCTGCCGCCGTACTACACCCTCTACATCGCCAAGGCGCAGGACTGGGTCGCCCTGGGCGTCTATGCCGTGGTGATGGTGCTGGTGGCAAGGGTGGTGTCCGACCTGCGGGCGGCCAGGTCCGAGTCGGTTGACCGGGCCAGAGAGCTGCGCAGGCTCTTCGACCTGTCCGAGCTGCTCGTGAAGGACCTTCCCGGCCCAGAGCTGCTCCAGGCCATCGTGGACTCGGTGCGCTCGGCTTTCGAGCTGAGCAGCGTCTCGCTGTTGCTGCCCAGGCAAGGGGAGTTGCAGGTGGTGGCGTCGGCGGGCTCCCCCGTTCCCGGGCAACCGGCCACCGGGCAGGGGGCAATGTTCGCCCAGGCGGCGGCGTTCGCGGCCGGGCCCGGGCCGGTGAGCATGGGACCGACCCCCGCTCACCCGGGTGACTACCAGGCGGTGGCCCTGGTCGCCTCCGGGAAGGCGGTCGGCCTCCTGGCCGTGCGCGGCGCTCCAGGGTCCCCGGCGCAGCAGGAGCTGCTCAAGGCGTTCGCCAACCACCTGGCGCTGACCCTCGAGCGCGCCAGCCTGCGCGAGGAGGCATTGAGGGCCCGCTTGCTCGACGAGATGGAGGGCCTGCGCAGGGCGCTCGTGGGCGCCGTTTCCCACGACCTGCGCACTCCCCTGGCCACGATCAAGGTGTCGGCGTCGACCCTGGTGGAAGCGGGGGCCTCGCTGTCGCCCGACGACGCCCGGGAGCTGGCCGAGCTGGTGGACGCCCAGGCCGACCGCCTGGACCGCCTGGTCTCCAACCTGCTCGACATGACCCGCGTGCAGGCCGGCGCTCTGGTACTGCGCCGCCAGCCGGTGGTCGTGCCAGACCTGCTCGAGGAGGCCGTGCTCGTGCTCGGGCGCTCGGCTCGCCGGGAGGACCTGCGCTGGCGGGCCCGACGCGACCTGCCCCCGGTCGACGCCGACCCTGTGCTGGCTCGCCAGATCCTGGCCAACCCCCTCGACAACGCATTCAGGCACTCTCCCCCCGGGGCCCCCGTGACCGTGCACGCCGCAGAACGCGAGGACGGCCGGGTCGAGATCCGTGTGAGCGACAGCGGCCCCGGAGTGCCGCCCGAGGACAGCTCGAGCGTGTTCCAGATGTTCGAGCGGCGCGAGGCAGGAGGGCGAGGCGGGCTCGGCTTGGCCATCGCCAAGGCCTTCGTCGAGGCCCATGGCGAGACCATCTGGATGGATCCTCCAACGGGCCAGGACGGCGAGCGGGGGGCGAGGTTCGCCTTCACCCTGCCGCGTGCCGACATAGGTTGATGCACCGGTGGCGCGCGTGCTCGTGGTCGACGACGACAGGGCCCTGCTGCGGGCATTGAGGGTAGGGCTTTGCGCCCGTGGCCACGAGGTGCTCCTAGCGGCCAGCGCCCAGGAGGGCCTCTCCAGGATGGCCCTGGAGGCGCCCGAGGTGGTCGTGCTGGACCTCGGCCTGCCCGACATGGACGGTCTGGACATGGTCCGGCACCTGCGCACCTGGACCGATGTGCCCATCATCGTGCTTTCGGCAACGGCACTGGAGGACCGCAAGGTGGCCGCTCTCGACGGTGGGGCCAACGACTACGTGACCAAACCGTTCGGTATGGCCGAGCTCGAGGCCCGGGTACGCACCGCCCTGCGCCACGCTGGAAGCCCCCAGGTGGCAGTGGAGGCCGTGGCTGTCGGGCCCTTGAGCCTGGACCTCGTCCACTACGAGGCCCGGGTGGCCGGCGAGCCGGTTGAGCTCACGGCCAAGGAGTTCGAGCTGCTGGCCTACCTGGCTCGCAATGCCGGCAAGACGTGCACCCATCAGATGGTGCTGCGCGAGGTGTGGGGCGACGCCTACGGCGCCGAGGCCGACTACCTGCGCGTCTACGTCTACCGCCTGCGCAAGAAGCTCGGCCCCGCCGGGCGGTTGCTGCGCAACATCCCCGGTATCGGGTACTCCCTGGACGCTCCCGGATCCACGGAAAATTCATGACCTGACCGGCGCGGTTGTCGCCACGT
>JAKACE010000176.1 GCA_021821705.1 Actinomycetes bacterium
TATCATGTGCGCGTGGGACGACGGGCGTTCGGCAACCTCCGCAAGCTCCCGTCCGGCCGCTGGCAGGCCTCCTACTGGCACGAGGGGCGGCGCCACGTCGCTCCGGAGACCTTCGGGACCAAGACCGACGCGCAGGCCTGGCTGTCCACCCAGCAGGCTGACATCGTCCGGGGCAGTTGGACCGAGCGGCCGACCGCCAAGATCACCTTCGCTGACTACTCGGCAAGCTGGCTGGCGCGCCAAGCCCACCTCAGGCCCCGCACCGAGGAGCTGTACAGCTTCCTCCTGCGCCGGCATCTGCTGCCCACGTTTGGGCCTATGTACGTAACAGCCTTGACGGCCAAGGACGTCGTCGACTGGCACCGCAAGCTGGTGGCGAGGGTCCCGGGCACGGCGCCGAAGTGCTTCCGGCTCCTTCGCCAGGTACTCGGCGCAGCAGTCGATGATGGCTTCCTGGCCAAGTCGCCTGCAGTGATCAAGGGAGCGTCGCAGGAGGCCCGCAGGGACGAAGCGATCCCCACGGCCGACGATCTCCGGCGGCTCGCCGAGGCAGTCGACCCCCGGTACCGGGCGATGGTCTGGTTGGCCGGGGCGTGCGGGCTGCGCTTCGGGGAGCTGGCGGCGCTACGGCGCGACCGCATCGACCTCGGGCACCGGGAGGTCCGGGTCACCGAGACGGTCACCGAACTTGTCGGCGGCGAGCCCTTCGTCGGCCCACCCAAGACGGAGGCCGGGCGTCGTACCGTCGCCATCCCGTCGGCCATCGCACCTCTTATAGAGGAGCACCTGGCGAACATGGGCCCCGAGGGTGACGCGTTGGTCTTCCCCGCCCCCGAGGGGGGCTACCTGCGCCGGCAGAACTTCAGGAAGCGGGTGTGGCAACCTGCCCTGAAGGCGACCGGGCTGTCGTTCCGCTTCCACGACCTTCGCCATGCTGCGATGACGATCGCGGAAATGAGCGATGTTTCGTTTGATGCATCATTCGTCACGTCTCGCGATCACGGTCCTGCAAGGGTTATTGGCCAGGGGGCTCTTGCCGCCCTGGCCTGAGGTCGCCAAGAACCAGCAGCTCAAGGCCTAATCCACCACCTCCCGCTCAACTGGTGCAACAGTGTTGCATCAATCGTTGTTGGGCCTGATGCCATTTTGTCGCATCGGAAGACAGGGGGGAAATGGGACGGAGACCGGCTGGTGCGGCGGCGTTGACCTTGGTCGGAACGGCTAGCCCGTTACACCCCGAGCCGGCGTTGTTCGACGCGATGCTCGAAGGCTGGTGCCGCCAGCACTCGGCACGGCGCCTGTCGCCCACGATCACGCGCCAACGGGTCAGGGTCGTGCGCCGCTTTGCCGAGTTCACAGGAGGCTGGCCGTGGGAATGGCGCGCTGGCCAGCTCGACTCCTGGGTCGCCCAGGGGCGCTGGGCCCACTCGACCGTACGCAACTACGAGGGCTCCCTGGCGCTTTTCCTCGCCTACGTGTGCGACCCTCACTACGGCTGGGCAGAGCAGTGCCAGCGCCTGGTCGGGACCGTCCCAACACAGATCTGCCACGACTACAACACCGCCGTCCACGTCGACGAGAACGAGGGACGCCCAGAACGCCGTCCGCTCACCCGGGCCGAGCTGCAGGCACTGTTCGACACCGCCGACGCTGCGGTCGAGGAAGCTGCCGGCTCTCCCCGCAAAGGCTGGCTCGCCGCCTTCAGGGATGCCACGCTTTTCAAGGTGACCTATGCCTGGGGCCTGCGACGTCGAGAGGCGGCGATGCTGGACGTGGCCGACTTCGGGCCCAACCCGGCTGCTCCCGAGCTCGGGCGTTTTGGGACCTGCCAGGTGCGTTTCGGCAAGGCCATGCGGGGCAGCCCGCCCCGCCGGCGCGTCGTGGCCTCGGTCATGCCCTGGGCGGTCGAGGTCCTCGGCCAGTACTTGGCTGATGTCCGCCCTCTCCATGGCGAGCCGGCCCGGGGCCCAGCCCTGTGGCTCACCGAGAGGGGCGAGCGCATCTCGCCCCGGCGTATAGACGAGCGTTTCGCCCAGTGGCGGGCCGACGCCCACCTCCCATCTGAACTGTCGGTGCACTGCCTCCGCCACAGCTATACCTCTCACCTGGCCGAAGACGGGGCCGACCCGCTGTTCCTCCAGCACCAGCTCGGCCACTCGTTCGCCTCGACCACCGCCGTGTACACGACCGTCGGCGCCGACCACGCCAACCGGATGTTACGCAGGGTGCTCGAGCGTGCCTTCAGCCAAGAGGCCGGCTCATGAGCCCGGCCCCAGGGGCCCTAAAGATCTCGTACCGCTGGCACCTGCGGGTGAGGATGGCCGAGCAAGGGATGTTCCAGACTTCAGAGCTGGTGCCGCTTTTGGCCGAACGGGGCGTGGTGCTCTCCCGGGAGCAGGTCTACCGGCTGGTGGCCAAGGTCCCCGAGCGGCTCAACCTCAATGTTTTGGCTGCTCTTTGCGACATTTTGGGGTGCGGGCCGACAGAGCTAGTGGAGCCTGTGCGGGCCGAGGCCAAGGCCGCCAGTGCCAAGGTGGCCTCGCCCCGGTCGGTGGCGTCGGTCGTGAAGCCTCGCCGGGCCAGGGTCGCTCCCGGCACCGAACGGTGAGCCACCAAAGCCAGGGAAAGGCATCAGCCACAAGAGAGCTGGTCATCTCCCGGGTGAGGGAAGTCGACCCGGATATGCCGGCCGACCAGGTCGCTGCCGCCCTCGACACGCTGTCTTCGAGTTCGGCGGTGCTGCGCTCGCTCGGCCAAGCGCTCGCCGGTGGTGCCGGCGCGCTTACGGCCGGCGCCCCGCCCGTGGCCGGCAAGCTCGTTAATGAGCTGCGCCGACGTGGGTCGGCCTTGCCCGAGCCCACCTGTGCGCGCTGTGGCCGGACCGGTTGGCCGCTCACCGCCTCGGCCGAGGGTGGTGCGTGCTCGCGTTGCCGGGCCCGCCAACTGGCCCGTGCGTGTGTTTCCTGTCAAGTCGTAAAACCGGTGGCTGGCCGTGACGAAGAAGGCCGGCCCCTTTGCGCACGCTGCGCACCCCGGCCCCAGCGCCCGTGCTCCCGATGTGGCCGGACCAGGGTAGTGGCGCGGCGCGCCCGGGACGGCCACGGGGACCTGTGCGACCGCTGTTACAAAGGCCCAGTCGCCAGGTGCCTGTCCTGCGGCCGGGAGCGGCCGTGCAATTTCGTGGCCGAGGGCAGGCCTATTTGCATATCGTGCTCGCCGCGCCGCCAGCTGCCCTGTGCTCATTGCGGGAAGCTGAAGCCACCGTGTGCCCACTGGCCCGAGGGCCCGGTGTGCGAACCGTGCTACCGGGGCGCCCTCGGGCGGCGGGGCTGCTGCGCCGCTTGCTCGGCCGATCGGCGCCTGGTGTGGCCACCTGGACCTGGCGCCACCCACTGCGCCAGCTGTGCCGGGGCCCCCAGCCTGGCCAACTGTGCCGCCTGCGGCGCTGAAGAACGCCCATACAAGAACGGTCTTTGCGTACGTTGTGCGCTGGTGGAGCGGACCAGGGAGGTGCTCGGGGACGGCCCCGGGCCGCTCAGATCGGTGCGCGACGCCCTGGTCAGCGCCCCCCAGCCCTACAGCGCCCACAACTGGCTGCGCTCAGGGGTCTCCGCCGCCATCCTGGCCGAGGTCGCTTCGGGGGCCTTGGCCCTGACCCACGAGGCCCTGGACCGCCACCCCCGTCCCCGGGCGGCCAACTATTTGCGCCACGTCCTTGTCGCCCACGGCGCCCTGCCCGAGCGCGACGACGCCCTGGCCCGGCTCGAAGCCTGGGTGGCCGTCCGGCTCAGTTCTGCCGCGCCCCAGCACCGCCAGGTCCTGCGCTCCTACGCCACCTGGCGGGTACTACGCCGGGCCCGCCAACGGGCTGAGGCTGCCCGCCGTCCCCCTACTCGTACTGCTCGTGCCAAGACGTGCCTCAACGCGGCCATGGCCTTCCTCAGCTTCCTCGACGAGCAGGGGACGGACCTTCAGGGCGCGGCCCAGGCAGACATGGACACCTGGCTCAGCACCGGTCCGCCGTCAGCACCGGAGGTGGCCGACTTCATCGACTGGGCAATGGGGCGAAAGCTCTGCGGTCGCCTGGTCGTCGGGAGCCGTCGCAGCAACGAAGGCCTGGCCATGGACGACGACCACCGTTTCGAGGTCGTGAGGGGTCTCCTCCGTGACGACAGCCTCGAGGTGGCCGACCGCGTGGCCGGCTGCCTGGTACTTCTCTACGGCCAGCAGATCTCCCGCATCGTCACCCTCCGGCGAGACCAGCTCGACGAGCAGGGGGGTGCCCTCCGGCTGCACCTCGGCCCCACCTCCATCGAGGTCCCCGAGCCTCTCGCCAGCCTGCTCAAGGCTCTGGCTCGCTCTCGGCGCCCCAAGGTCGGCGTCGTCCCGGTCACGCCAAGCCCCTGGCTGTTCCCTGGTCTCGACCCCGGCCAGCCCCTCAACGCGGCCTACCTCGGCCAGCGACTGCGTCGCCTCGGCGTCGCCACGATGCCGGGACGGCGCCGGGCGCTCGTCCACCTTGCCGGCCAGCTCCCTGCCGCCGTGGTCGCGGACCTGGTCGGGATCCAGGCGACCACCGCGGTCCACTGGTCCCGCGCCGCCGGGGCCGACTGGACCACTTATGCAGCCGAGCTCGTCAGGGACCGCGACCGCGACCCCGGCGCACGCCTCACGCCCGCTGGCACTACCGGCGACTGAGGGCGCCGCGGCTGCCCCCCCACTACCAACGGCCCCCCAAGGGGCCGTTGGTGCCGGAAAGCCAGGCAGGCCCTGTGCCATTTGCCAAGAGGAGAAAGCTCCGTCCGGCTGTTCACGCGCTCGGTGACCTCGAAGCCCTCACACCCTCCCGGAGACCGTCGTCCATCTCTCAAACAGCACCCAACGGCGCTAGCAGGGCGCCGGCCACTGATCGCGAACTGTGACGAATAGCTCGCCAAGCAGCCATGCGAACATGGCTATTCGACACACTTCGAACATCGCTCATTACCAGTTCGGCGTCAGGCGCCACGGTGGCCGACCTGATGGCCCGTGCGGGGCACGCCAGCCCACGTGCCGCCCTCATATACCAGCACGCGAGCCGCCAACGTGACCACCTGATCGCGGATGCTATGAACCAGT
>JAKACE010000177.1 GCA_021821705.1 Actinomycetes bacterium
GCAGCGGGGTTCCGACCCCTCGGATGGCCGGGCAGTGCTGGTGGCGCTGACCGACGAGGGGCGCGCCTACCGGTTGCGCCGGCGACGGGCTGGAGCCGAGCGCTTTGCTCTGCTGATGGAGAAGCTGGCACCGCCCGAGCGCGATGCGCTGCTGGCAGCACGAGGCGCGCTGGAGCGCCTGAGCGCCCTGGCGGGACCAGAGGGGGACGGGCGTGAATAGCGCCCTGGGCGGCGTGCCGGCGGTGAGCTCGGGCGGCCCGGCACCGGTCGGGCTCGGCAGCGGGACGCCAGAGGGCCGTCACGGCGTCGGCGCCTGTTCCTAGACGACTGCGCCCCCCATGTCCATGCCCCGCCAACCCCAGCTCGGGCCACCCGAGAAGCCCCACCAGGCCTCCGACCGGCTGGCCACCCCCACCATTCTTGTGGGTTTCGACGGGTCTGGGCCCTCGTGGGGCGCTCTCTCGTGGGCCTACGGGGAGGCTCGCAGGTCCGGCGGTCGCATTGTCGCGGCCTTCGTGTCCTCGAGCGCTGCTTCGAGCCTTCTCAGTGCGGCGGCGACGACGGCCGGGTTGCCGTACTGTGAGGACGTGGCACGGCAGGCACTTGCCGACCAGGCCGACGGTCTCCGCCGGCAGGTGCAACGCGACGCCTGCGACCAGGGAATGGAAGTCGGGTTCGTCCAAGCCGAGGGCGACCCGGCCACGGAGCTGGTCACGCTGGCCGAACGCCTCCGGGCTGACCTGTTGGTGGTGGGCAAGTCGAGCAAGTTCCTGCACCACTTGAGCGGCTCGGTCGCCAAACGCCTGAGCGGCGGCCGTCGGGGCACGGTCCTGGTCATAGTGCCGTGACCCGGTTGTGGCTTGCCGGGCCGCAGTACCGGAGCTTCAGGCGGCTCCACCACCGTCCAGCCAGTAACCCACCTGCGGGTAGTCGACTGTGACCTCGTCGACGAAGGCGTACTGCACACCTGCTCGTACCCAGGCGTCGACCAGGAAGCCGTCAAGGGCATAGCGCAGCTCCGGCGGCGCGGGGTGAGGGTCCCAGGTGGCGACGGTCGTCAGCAACTCGGCGCGGTGCACGAACATCGACGCGTCAATGCGCTCGATGACATGGCCTGGGTAGAGCACCCCGTCACCCAGCACCCGACCATCCGGGTAGGCGAGCTTGGCATAGGCGAACCCTGCCCCGGGATTGGCTTCGAGTGCGCTGATAAGTACTTCCAGATGCCGTGGCCTCCAGGTGTTGTCGTCGTCGAGGTAGGCAATGAAGGGCGATGTGGCAAGCAGCCCGCCGAGGACGCGGTTCCAGTGGCCGGGCGTGGGGTGTGGTTTGCCAAGGGGGACTACGCGGGTCTGAGGCGCGTTTGCCAGCGCAGTGGCGATGCCGGGGTCGTCGGTGTTCGGGATTACCAGGTGTTCGAAGTCACGGAAGGTCTGCGCCTGCACTGAAGCTACCGCTTGGAGCAGTTTTTCGCGCCGACGAGCAAGTGTCGGGGTAATGATGGTGACGCGGCTCATAGCTCCTCGTTAGGCTTGGGTTCGGCCAGCAAATGGTCGGTTGTGCCCGCTGGCACGGGCGAGCTTCATGTGTCTGGGCCACCGAGCCGGGACCGGGCTGACCACGACTTCCATGATCGGCGCCTCTTGCTGTGTCCTTAGGTCGGAAGCGACAGTTCCGGCGCTCGGCGCTGTAAGACCAAACCGCCGTGACCTCGAGCGCGACCCCTATCGACACCGCGGCGAGGCTTTTCAGGGCCATGGCGCCAGGAGAAATGAAACGAAGCTGGAACGATCAGCCCTTCACCGGGCAAACCCTGGTCCGCCTCGGCACGGCGACTTCCGCCGGTCGCGGCCGGGCTTGCCGTGCTCCGAAGAGGGCCAAGGTTCCTCGATGCAGTGCTAGCCACCGTGGTGGTGGTGAGGGGGCCCGTCCGGAGCCGTCGTAGAGGTCGTCGTCCCTGGGGTCGTGACCGTGGTCAACGAGGTCGTCGTCAGCCCAGGGATGGTGATGGTCGTGGTGGTGCTCGGGCGCGACGTGGTGGTGGTGGTGCTCGGGCGCGACGTGGTGGTGGTGGTGCTCGGGCGCGACGTGGTGGTGGTGGTGCTCGGGCGCGACGTGGTCGTGGTGGTGCGCTGGCGCGACGTGGTCGTGGTGCCGCGCTGGCGCGACGTGGTCGTGGTGGTGCTCGGGCGCGACGTGGTCGTGGTGGTGCTCGGGCGCGACGTGGTCGTGGTGCCGCGCTGGCGCGACGTGGTCGTGGTGGTCGTGGTGCCGGGCGGGGTACTGCCCGTGGGCGCCGGCCCGGTGGTGGGCACCGTGGGCAGCTGGTTCGACGGAGCGGTCGTGCCCGTGCTGCTCACTGGGGCGGTGGTCGTCGGTGCTGTGGGCGCCCGGTGGGTGCGCCCCCTGTGCGAGCGGCGCGTTGTACCCGTGGCCGGGGGCCGCCGCCGCGTGGTAGTGGCCGTGCCTGGCGAGGTGGTGCTGGTCCTGGGGTTGGCCGGCGCCACACTCGACGCTGGGTGCCCGCTTCGGCGGCTGTGAGCCGGGAGCGACCCTTTCGCCCTGAGCCGCCCCGTCGAGCGGGACTTACCGGGCGTTGGCGGGCCGGCGTGGCGCGCCGCGGCCCTGCGGCGGTGGGCGGTGGTGGACGCGCCGAGGTTGGCAACGTCACCGGCTGCCCGGGTGGACGCGGTGGTCGAGGGGGCGCCGGGCCGGGTTGGGAAAGTGGCAGCGGACCTCCCCCGTGTCACCGGGTGCCCGTACTTGGCTGTGAACGGGGCAGTGGTGACGCCGGTGGTCCGCCTGGCCTTCCTGGCGCCTTGGTACCGGGTCTTAGCTGCGGTCCCGGCTGCCCTCTTAGCCGGGCCGGAAGCTGAGCGGGGCGCCGAAGCGTGGTGCAGGAAGGGCTCGAGGACGGCCTTGTGCGCTACCGAGGCCGGGCTCCTGGTGGCATTTGCTCCGGCCAGGTCCGGTCGACGGGGCCCGGAGTGGGACATGTCGGCAAGTGCGAAGGCCGCAAAACCGGCGACGACGCCGACGGCGGCGAGGAACAGGGCGGCGCGTTCCAGGGACCGGCCAGTGAGCCTCACGACGTTAGCCATACCCATGCGTGGTTGTGCGCCAACGCAAGGCCCAGAGGAAGGTAGCCTCCGACGCTTAGCGCGACATGCCTAACGCTGAGCGAGGTGGCTCTGAGGTTCGTCAGCGCCGGGGCCGAGCCCAGCGCCCGGGGTTACGTCCGCGTAACCGGGGTCATGCCGAAGCGGGCCATCAAAGCCCGCTCCTCCTGCCCGCTGGGGGGTTCGCTACCTGACCACAGCTCGTGGAGGCCGGCGAAGTAGGCGTCCATGGCGGGTGCATGCACGACGATGAGCCTCGCCGGCAGGCCGGAGGTGTTGCCGAAGGTGTGGGCCACCCCACGGGGCACCAGCACCGAGCTGCCCGGACCGAGCTGGAACGTCTTGTCCTCGACGCTGACGCTGACCGTACCCTCGAGTACGAAGTAGGCCTCGCTGCAATTGGTGTGGCGGTGGGCCGGGGGCCGGCGTCCCTGCGCCGGCAGGGTGCGCTCCATCAGCGACAGGTCGCCGCCGTCCATCGAGGCGACCGCCTTGAACCACATGTGGCTGCCGCGGGCCACGTAGTGCTCGTAGCCCTCGCCAGGGCCGAGTGGCCGTGGAGGCGGGGGTGGAGGCGGGCTATCGCTCACGCCAACATCTTGCAGCAGAGAGCCGGTCATTGCACCCCGTTCGGCCTATCCCCTGGCGTCTGTGAGTACCATCGCCAGGTGTGCGGGCTCTCCTGCAACGGGTGTCCGCAGCATCGGTGAGCGTAGACGGGGAGCTGGTCGGTGCCATCGGGCCAGGCTGGTGCGCCTTGGTCGGGGTGGGCACGGGTGATGCTGCCCCAGCCGCCGACCGTCTGGCCGAGCGCATCTGGCACCTGAGAGCCTTCGCCGACGATAGGGGCAACATGAACCTTTCCGCCGCCGAGCTGGGCCTGGAGGTGCTCGTGGTGCCCCAGTTCACCCTCTATGCCGACACCAGCCGCGGCCGGCGGCCGTCTTTGGCTGGTGCGGCCGCCGGCGACGTGGCCCAGGCCCTGGTGGACCGGGTGGCGCAGAGGCTGACCGAGATGGGTGCGCCGGTGGCCACCGGCCGCTTCGGCGCCCACATGCGCGTCGCTCTTGTCAACGACGGTCCGGTCACGCTGATGCTCGAGACCTGAGCAGGCGCGCCGCCGGAGGTGGTGCCCGGGCGGGCGCAGCACCCCTCTGGCGCCGACCCGTGGGCCGTGTGCCCGCTGGCGCGGAGCCGTCGCGCCACGTTGCGCCAAACGTGCCGAACGCGGCCCTTTTCCGTGCGGCGCTTGACGGGCGGAAAATGGCGGGCTAATTTGCCTGCAACCAAGTCATCCGTTTAGGAGACCTGCAGGTGCAGTTGGGGGCGCCTGTTCTGCGCTTTGCGCAGCTGTCTTCGAAAAGAGGAGAGAGCGCTGTGCGTAAGTACCGACCGTGGCTTCGCCGTGACCAAATGGCTCCCAGGGGGTATGCGGCAGTGGTGTCCTCGATCGCCGCCCGCCAGGTGGCCGATGCGGCCCGTCAGCGTACGGCGCCCGAGCGGGGCCAGTTGGCGGTCCCGACCCGGTTGCCCGTGCGAGGGCGCTCGAGCGCGGCTGTGCGCCGCCGGCAGGTCCTGACGGTCATGGCCGTGGCGCTGGCGGTGCCGGCCCTGGCCGCGGTGGCCACGGGCTCGACGGTGGCCTGGTGGGTGGTGGTGGCGTTGTTGCCCCTGGTGTGCGCTTACCTGGCGGTGCTCTTCCACAATCGGCGCCTGCTGGCCGAGCGGGAGATCAACTCGGCCTTCCTCGGCTCGGCGGACCGCACGGACGCGACGCTGGCCGAGTTGTTCGCCGACCCGTTCGAGCACTTGGACGAGCGTCCCGAGCGGCTGCGGGCTGCCGGCGGGCGCGACTGGTAGGTGGCTGCGGGCGCAGGTGCCCCGCTCGACTGCGCCAGGCCACTAGGAAGCGGGTGGCCCGCCCAGGGCTCTGCGCCATTGCTCCAGAGAGCCAGCGAACGCCGGGCGCGCCGTCCACGCCAGCACGCGCAGCAGTAGG
>JAKACE010000178.1 GCA_021821705.1 Actinomycetes bacterium
CTGCCACCTCGGCGGCGCTAAGGCCCCGGAAGGCAGGCGCCGAGGTCAAAGCCGGGCTGCCCTGGTCGGGGACAGGGTGCTCGCCGCCGCCCTGCTCGGCGCCGCCTTGCTCTGGGGTATACGGCGGAGCCTGGCCGCGAGTGCCAGCCTTTTGGTTGTGCGAGCCACGCTTTCGCCCCTGTCCCTCGAGTCGCGGAGTGACCATGAAAGGGCGGCGACATGGCAGGCGGGCGGAGCGCCGGTGGAGGCGAGGTGTAGTTGCGGGCGGTTGGACGGGGTTCGTAACGGCTCGGTGGCTGCTCACCCCGCTCACCGCCTCGCCACCGGCCGTAGCCGGCTTCCCAGGCGACATCAAGCTCGGCCGGGCCCGTCCCGGCCGGTCGAGATGGGTCAGAGCGGCTCGAGAGTGACCCGCCGGAGGGGCAACCCGAGGCTCCCGGGAGCCCATTGCGCGGCGCGCTGTGCTGCCCGACGGCACAGAACGCCGCCCGTGCCGGGCAGATAGAGCGAAGCGACGAAGCGGTGGGCGGCCGCTTCGTCGGGGAGGGGCAGTTCGAAGCGGAGGCGTCTGTCGTCGACGACCTCCAGGCCCGCTCGTGCGCACGCCGCTGGTAAGCGGGCGATCTGCCTGTCGTTCGGGTACCCGAGATGGGTGCGGTGCAACACCGCCATCAGGCATGCGTACCGGTACAGGTCGCGAGCGCTGAGGGGCCGGCGTCCCGGTAACAGCGCCACGGCCGTGCCGCCGGGTGCAAGGATGCGGCGGATCTCTCCCAGCAGGGCGTCCATCGGCTGGACCACCATCAGCGCCATGCAGCAGACCAGCGCCTCCGTTGACCCCGTCGGTAGGGGCAGGCGGGTGGCGTCCGCCCTCACGACCGTGTGTGCGCCCTGAGCCCGGGCGCGCCGTAGTTCCGCCGGCGAGGCGTCGACGCCCACCCATCCGACTGAGGAGGTGCGCGTTGCCACCGGACCGTCGCCGCAGGCGATATCGACAACCTGGGTAGCGTTGGCGAGCGGCTGCAGGGCCCATTGGTAGGGGTCCACGTCCCACGACCTGGCGGTGCCCAGAGTGTCGGCCGTGATGCCTGGACGCTCGTCGTGGAACCGCGCGAGGTAGAGGGGCCACTCGGGCCGCCGGGTCATGACTTTCAGGTCTTTACCTCGCTGTTGGTGTCTCGCCAGTATTGTGCGCACCAGGGTCTCTTGGTCAGCTTTCCGCCCCGCTCGGGCAGAGCGCTGACCGACGGTAGGTACGCAGGAGCGGCGAGGCGTGCAGCCGGGAGCGGACAACCGGCACGGCAGCGAGTGCCACCCCGGCGGCGAGGCTGGCGCCGGCCGCGCCGATCACCCAACCGAACGGGGACGACGGGAGGGGCACGAACGTGTCGTAGAGCACGTAGCCGAGGACGCCTACGCCCACGCCCAGCACGATGAGCGGCAGCGGGCGGCGGTCCCGCCTCCAGATCCAGGCGATCGCGGCTACAACGGTGAGCAGGTACGCCACGATCATGAGGTAGGCGCCGAACTCGACGATTATCGTCAGCGCCCTGACGGCGGTCGCTTCGAAGGAGAAGGCGACCAGGGCGCCGAGCGTGAGCGGGCCGCTGACTGCGAGCGCCCCGGTCGGTGAGCGGTGCCGGCTGTCGGTGTGGGTGAGCAAACGGCGGGCGCGCCCGGCGGGGCCAGTGAGGTCTCGGCCCAGGGCGAACAGGATCCGGTTGGCGGCGTTGACGCACGCCAGTTGAGCGCCGAAAGCACTTACGACGCCTGCCAGGTTGACCATGTCGCCCATGACGGGCCCGAGGTGGACCGTAGCCAGGTGGACGAAAGGAGCCGGCGCCGCCGCCAGGGCCGCCGGTGTGGCGTAGGCGTTGTCGGCAATCCAGGTGAAGACGATGTAGACGACCGCCGAGCCAGCCAGCGACCACGCGATCGCCGCCGGGATGGTACGGGTGGAACGGCGCGCTTCTTCGCCGAGGGTGGCTGCCCCCTCGAACCCGCTGAAGGCGCTGAAGGCGTTCACGACACCCAGGCCCAGGACCGACAGTGCGATACCGTGAAGCTGGAACGGTGCCGGCGACAGGGCGGAGTGGCCATGGGCACCGCCGGAGGCGACGACGGCCGCTCCGACCACGGCCAGGAGGGCCACCGCGGCTCCCTCGCAGGCGAAGATCACGGCGGACGACAGCCCTATGGACAGGTAGGCGAAGACCATGGTCAGGGCGAACCCGGCCAGGGCCAGCCATACCCACCAAACGTGGGCACCCCAGGAGGTGAGCAGGGACTGCGTTATGTCGGCTGTGCTGGCGTACACGCCGGCCGCAAAGGCCAGGTAGACGAGAAGGAGCGTCCAGGCGGAGACGAACCCGTAGGACGGCCCGAGCGCCGCACCGTTGTACGCGTACACCGACCCGGCGGAGTTGAAGGACCGGGAGAAGAGCACGAACGCGTAGGCGACGAAGCTCATGGCGACCAGCCCGAACAGGTAGGCGAGGGCTCCCGACCCGCCAACTATGCCCGCCAGCACCGCCGGTCCGACGATGACACCGGCGGTGGGCCCCTGGATGCCGACCGAGAGCGCCACGGTGCGCACGAGGCGTAGCCTGGCCTCGCCGAGCGTGGCGGGGGCAGGTGCGTGCCCAGCGGGCGCAGCTCCCCGGCCGGCGAGGTCGTGTGCGCTCATTCGGCCGACCGGGCGCAGTACGGGCACCCCGGCCGCCAGTACACCGTCACCGGCGAGGTGATGTTGTCGGTCACGCTGAGGTAACCCGCGCCGGCGGCCGGCGCATTCCGCCGCGATGCCCGGTTGTGCTCAAGCGCCCGGGTACTGCTCGGCGACGCGGGAAGCGAAGTCTTCCAACCGTCGTCGCGTCAGTTGGTCCATGGTGTCGCGGCGGGCAAGTGACGCCTTGATAGCCCGGTAAGTGCCCGCCTTCATGCCGCAGCGGCGGCAGTCTTCAAGGTGGGTGCCCACCTTGCTGGCAGTGTCGGCGTCGACCTCGCCGTCGAGATAGGCCTGTAGCACTCTCGCTACAGCCATGCAGCCGGCGCGGTCGGCGCGTACGCGGGTTCTCATACTGGTGGGAACTTTCATCGACCGGCCTCTCCTGAGAGCTCCTGGCCCGGCGCGCGCAGGCCGGACAACTTGTGCTTGATCTGCTTGCGCCCACGGTGCAGGCGGCTCATGACGGTGCCGATCGGAACGCCAAGGGCGCTGGCGGCCTGCTGGTAGGAAAGGCCGGCCATGTCGACCAGCTCGATGACCGCCTGCTGGTCGACGGGAAGCCTCCGCAGGGCGCCCTCGACGGCCGCGTCGAAGATGGTGGCCAGTGCTTCTGTGTCGGCCCCCGCCGCCGACGGCGCAAGGTGGTCGGCGCTCTCCGGGTCCCGCAACAGTCCGGGGCGGCGCTTGCGGTTGCGGTTGACGTGGGTGTGGCGCACGATCGTCAGCAGCCACGCCCTCGGGTTGGCCCCGTCGAAACGGTCCAGGGCGCCGTACGCGCGCAACAGGCTGTCCTGGACGAGGTCCTCTGCTTCGGGGTGGCTACGAGTGAGGGCGAGGGCAACGCGGTACATGGTCGCCAGCTCGGGGACCACCCAGCGCTCGAAGGCCACGCGCCTGTCGGCGTTGTTGCCTCCGGCCGTGCTCACGCCTGCGGTCCCTTGGACGGCCGGCAACTGGCCACCGTCACAGCCTAGGGCTGTACGCCGTGTGCCCCGCTCTGTCATCGGTGCCCAGCCGCTACTGAGGTCCACGACCCGGAGCGGATGTCGCTGCCTTCTTCCCGGCCGCTCGGCTCGAGCAGCCGCGCCCCTGACCATGCCCGCTGGAGGGCGGTGAAACCGACCGCCGCCGTGAACGCCCAGGCGATCACGGCGGCGTGGCCGGGCAGCAGGCAGAACAGCACGTACACGACGACCGTCTCGGTGCCCTCGGCCAGCCCTCCGGCGAAGCGCAGCGACCGTTCGTCGGCGCGGGCGCTCCGGCGCTTTTCCAGCAGCGACGACAGTGCGAGGAGGCTGGCGCCGGAAGCGTAGTAGGTGACCAGAAGGGCTACGCAGGCCAACCGGGCGCCGGGCTCGGCGATGGCGACGGCCAGCACGAAGCCGCCGTAAACACTGAAGTCGGCGACGATGTCGAGGAAGGCCCCGTGGTCGGTGGGGCCACGTCCGGCTCGGGCAACCGGCCCGTCCAGGGCGTCGAAGGCGCGGTTCGCCAGCCACAGGCCGAGCGCCAGGGGCCAGGCCCGCGTTGCTGCGGCCGCACAGGCGCCGGCACCGGCTGCCCATCCGGCGCCGGTCAGCCAGACGGCGCGGGCCCCTGCCCGCTGCAGCAGCCCGCCGAGGCGCTCGAGCGCCGGGCCGGCCTGGCGGCGCAGGGCGGCGTCTATCACAGCGCAGACCTGGCCCTTGTCCTGGGCAGAGGGAGCAGCCGGGCGAGGTCACGGTTTTCCTCGGGATCGAGGACGCTGTGCTGCACGCAGGCGGGCACCAGCTCGCCGGTCTCGGGGTGCGCCATGACGTAGGAGCAGGCGGCCAGTCGCTCCTGGGCCTCCAAGACGCGCGGGTCGTCCGACCAGTTGCCCTGGCGTAACAGTTCCCAGGCCGGCGCCACGTCGTCGGCGTGCATGAACCGGTGCATGACGAAGGTCATGGGCTCCGGATGGTGCCGCAGTAGCTGGGTCGCCCCGACGCCGCGTACCCTGCGGCCGAGCCAACCCACACCCGTCGAGAGGGTCGAGGGGTGCCTGGCGGCCACCCGGGCCAAGCGGGCGGCCAGGAGGTGGCGTGGGGCGTTGAAGTGGGTACCTCCGAGGTAGCGGAAGAAGGTGTCCCGGGCCGCCAGGTCGCGGGGATCCGCCCCGTCGAGGATGCTGTGCCACTGGTCGCCGACGTAGTACCCCCACGCCGTGCGGTTGCAGCGGGTGTCGCCCACCTGGAGGACGTCCCAGGGCAGGCGGGCACCCGCTCCCTGTTCGATGCGCTGCCAGACCGCGTCGGCGTCCAGGGAGCGGTAGCCCTCCTTCCAACGCGCCGGGTTGCCGACGTGGGCGGCCGGCTGGAAGGAGAACATCTTGAAGCCCATGTGCCGGCAGGCCGACACCACCTCGGG
>JAKACE010000179.1 GCA_021821705.1 Actinomycetes bacterium
GTCCTGCACGTGACACCGGCCAGTTCAGCCCTGGACACGCCGCTTTCGATAACCATCTCAGGAGCAGTCCCCGGGCTCGTGGTGACCCTGAACGCGAAGGCTATCGACGCCTACGGCAACGAGTGGTTGTCGACCTCGATGTACATGGCCAATAGCAACGGAGAGGTCGACGCGGCGAGATCGGCCTCCGTCGGTGGGAGCTACACCGGGCTCGACCTAATGGGCCCAGCCGATTTCATGATGCCTTCCGGCGGGGCTGATTCCGAGCAAACCGACTTCCGGTGGTGGCCACCGTGTAGAGCCGAGCCAGCTTCTTGTAGCTGGTCAGAGCCGCTTAGCTTCACCTTCACGGCCAAGAGTGGTGAGGCCCACAGATCTGTTACGGTCGAGCGCGGCCCCGCGGCGCCAGTAACAATGGAAACCGTGGGGTTCCGCTTGGCCGCCGGGATCCCGCAGGCCGCGCCGGCTGCCGGTTTCCAAGGCGCCTGGTTCGTCCCCGGGCTCGCCACTGCCTTGTGAGCAGTCCGAGCCCTTGGTCAACTGCGGCCGCCGGGTGCATCCCGGCCAAGCGAGTCGATCGTGCCGAAAAAGCGAAGACCGCCGATGGCCCGTAGCTCACCGGCGCTGGAAAAGTCGGCCCGCAGGTCCTCCCCGACGACCTGGTAACCCGCCTCGACGGCCGGCTCGACCAGGTTCGCCGACACCGCCAGGTGGGTGACTTCCAGAGTGTTGGACATCGCCACGGCACGTGGGCCGTCCGCCCATTGGCCGACGACCGAGCCGAGGCACAATTCGAAGGCTTCCTCGTCGCTCGCCGCCGCCAGCGGCAGGCGCGCCCCTGAAAGCACCTTCGACGCCCGGGCATTGGCGTACGTGTAGGCCCAGTCGACCTTGTCCCGCAACCTCTCGGTGACAACGTCGGCCGCCCCGACCCCGATGGCGTTGCCTCCCGCGTCCGTACGCAGGTCAAGCACGGCAAGATTGCCCACCCGGGTGGCTGCAGGCAGGAGCAGGTCCGGGAAGCGTCCCGTGACATTGGGGTCCATGCCCGAACCGGAGACAGTCTTGCCCATCTCCTTGACCAGCAGGACGTCCAGCTCGTCGAACGGCAACCGGCCGAAGTGCTCCCAGGCCTCCTGGAGCAACCGGTGGTCGCCCTCGACTATGGCGTGTCCCGGCACAACCTCGGCATGAGCCAGGCGGTGCCAGGTGTCCTCGACCAGGGCGACGCCGAAGGGGACCTGGAGCGCACCAAGCACCAGGGCGGCCGCCTCAGGCAGGACCGTACCGAACGCACGAAAACCGGCGCGGTGCAGAGCCGACGCCCCGACCTCCTTTCCCAACCCAATGGTGAGCATCTTCGTGAGGCCGCTCTCTACGTCGCCCCTGAAGTCGGTATGGGGCTTCACCCGGTTGACCGGGACCACGGCATCGCAGTCGAGCGCGGCGCTGGACAAGAAGACCGGCAGGCCGCTTCGCAGCCTGCCAACGAGGCGCACGTCCATGGAGGCGTCCAGCTCCGCCCCCACCTCCTCGGCGCAGATCCCGAGGCCCCGCAGCACGTCCGCCTGCCCGGCGCTGGTCGCCCCTCCGTGGGAGCCCATGGCCGGGACCAGCACCGGGCGGGCCCCCGCTTCACCGAGGGTGGCCACGACCTCCCCGACCACTTCAGCCAGGCGGGCTATCCCCCGACTGCCGACTGCGACCGCCACCCTGGCCCCGGGTTGGAGCCGTCGGGCCGCGTCAGCCAGCGAACGGCGCAACTCGGTCATGGAGAAGTGGTCCTCCGGAGGCTGGATGACCACCTCTGACCACTGGAAGTCCCGTGAAGCCGTCATGACGTCCCGCTACCCCTCTCATCCGCTTCAGGTGGACCGGGCGGTACCGCCACCCTCAGCCGGTAATGCTCAGGTACCCGTATGTGCACGGGCGCACCGAAGTCACTGAAAACGATAGAGGAGCTGAAGCGCTTGGGCTCGGCGCTGCCTGGCAGGCCCGTCTCGACGACTGTCTGTGATGCCTTTCGGATCCTCCCGCTGCCATCGAGCCAGAGGTGGAGCGAGTACGGCAGCACCCGTACGCCGTAAGCGGTGCCTCCGGGCATCCTCACCGCGTACTGCGTCGTCGCCGTACCGAGGATGGTCGTGCGCCCCTCGGCCCGCACCTGGCTGCCGAGGTGCAGTTGCAGCGGGAACTGCAGATCGTTCAGGCGGCGAGGCACACGCTGAGCCGTCCAACCCTCCTTGTCGAGCAGCGGGACATATAAACGCGAGAAAGCCATGTAACCGACCTCCACCACCTTCATGTAGACGCGGCCCCGGCCGGGCGGTGGCCCGCCGGCCCGGTACCGGACCATCTCCAGCTCCCCGTCGGCGAAGTCGACCTCGCCTCTGTTGCTTCCGATGGCGAAGTGAGCCGACCCAGCCGCCTCTGTCTTGGCAATGGCGGAGGCCACGGCATCCTGCGCCCGGGTACTGCCGCACCCGCTCACCACAAGGGCCGCCACGGTCACGCCGAGTGCTGCCAGGCGGCCGGGCACTTTGCCGTGTCGGCACCGTCCCACAGGCGTATTCTGCCGTTCCGGCATGGAGCCAGCCAACCCGCCGGTGGCCTTGCACAACCTCGGGCAGTGCCAGCGAGCGGGGGGCCCTCGGCATTTTCGGGAACCGCGCCCCGCCCGCCAGAGCGGAGAGCCTGGTTTCAGCGTCGCGGCCGCACGGCGCCATGCCGCTTCACCCCTCGGTCGATGGACGGGCCGGCCCTTCGCCTCTTCCGCCGGCCTCGAGGACCAGCTTTGGCACTGCCTGCCGGCTCTGCCTGAAGCTGCACATCCCCGGCGCGCCAACCGTCCGACCTGAGGCCGACCTCATGGCGGGCCGTGAAAGGCCCGATAATGTACGTGTGGGCAGACTGACGACCTCAGTGGTGGGCTCGTACCGGAACGCAACGTTGTCGCAACGCCTGTTGCTCATAACCTTCCTGTCCGTCACCGGCTCCGCCGCCTTCTGCTATGCGGGCTACGTGTTGGTCGGCCTGCCGGTCATCTCGTCAGGCGTGGGCGGGATGGTCGCCCTCTGGGCTCCTCTTGTGACTCCGGCCGTGGTGGCTCCGACGATCATGGTCCCCTTGGAGCGCGCCAACCGCCGGGCGCGGCTCCTGCTCGACCAGGTCGAGCAGGCCCGTGCGACCTTGGCGGCCGAAGTGCTGGACCGCCAGCGGGCGCAGGAGCGCCTCGAGTACGAGGTCCACCACGACCACCTGACCGGGGTGCTGAACCGGCGCGGCTTCTTCGAGGCCTGCCAGTCCAGGCCGGACGTGCCCATGACCCTATGCACCGTCGACGTGGACCAGTTCAAGGCGATCAACGACGGCCTCGGGCACATGGCAGGTGACGTAGTTTTGTGCGCACTGGCGGAAGCACTGCAGAGCTGCGTGGGCAGAGACGCCTGGGTGGCGCGCATAGGAGGGGACGAGTTCGTAGTCCTCGACCCCGACCCGTCGGCAGGCCGGGTCGTGGCCCAATGCATGGCCAGGTGGCAGGTGGCACTGGGGAACGGTACTTCGTGCTGGGTCAGTGCTTCGGTGGGCAGTAGCTTCCTGGACGCCGGACAGTCGATCGACGAGGCGCTCAGCGCTGCCGACCGGGCGATGTTCCGCCAGAAGCGGGCCAGGGCCTCGGACCGGGACCTGCCGGGGGTAGCGGTTCCCCGGCTCGCCGACGCCGAGGTGGCTACCTAGCTAGTGCCACCACAGCAACCTCTGGCCTCTTTCACACTGCAACTTCTGCACGTCCCGGCATGGCTTCTGGTGGTCTCCAAAGAGGGGAAGAGCCCTGGAGGCAGCGCCACCTCCCGGTCTGGGCCTGCTCGCTCGGTCGAGGCGCCCGTCCCTCACGAGCCCAGGCTCTCCACCGGCGGGCAGGCCGACGCCTCCTGCTCGAGCCAGGAACGCAGCGCCGCCGTCGCCTCTACGTCGTTGCGGTTGTAGGTGAGCAGCCACTCCCGGGCTGCGACCGCAGCGGCGCCGTCCTGGCCCACTGCCTCGTCGTAGCGCAGCATGGACAGCTCACCGCCGGGATCGTCGACCTCCCAGGAGAAGCCGGAAAGAGGAGCGGCCGTCTTCAGGCCTACCGACGTCCCGGTGACCAACTGGGAGTCGAAACTGGCCAGCAGGTCCACCCACTGCTCCGAAGCGATGAGGGCGTCGACCTCTTGGCGCATGCCCAGGCGGTCGGCTATCCGTCGCATCTGGGTGTCCTCGGCTGCCTCGTTGTAGCAAAAGGCGCAAAGGCTGAGCCCCTGTCCGGCCGCCGCGGTGCGCAGGGCCTCGAACCAGGCCCAGAACCGCTCGAACAAGCGGGCTTCGACCTCTGCGTCGAGCCTGTCCCAGGTGACGAAGGCCCGGTAGCCGGTGGGCAGGCCACTGGCAGCCGAGCGGTCGCTCACGAGCACGCCCCACAGGTAGACGCCGTCCTCGATGTTCTCCATGTCGACGTCCACCTCGACGTCGGCGCGCGGCACCTCGACCCGCCCGACGCCGCGACGGCGGTACGCGGGAGCCGGCCCGAGGCGGGCGCGGGCCATGTCCACCTGCTCGGCCAGTCCGGCCATCGGCTCGTCACAGTAGGAGGCAGTACGGGCGCACAGCCCCCGGGCGTCTGCCAGGACGGTGACCCCGGCTTCTGCGAGCCGTGCCAGTTGGGCCTTCTTCTTGCCTCCGATGACCGCCTCGACGGGCGTCGAGCCTGGGAGCTCACCGACCGCCGCCAACAGGGGTCGCAGGTCGACCTTGGCTGCAACCAGGCTGGCGGTGCGGTAGTCGAGCCCGGCCAGGTCGGCGAGGTTGGCCACGCCGTGGTCACGGTGGGCGCGGAAGACCTTCCACCCGCTGCGGGGCAACAAGCTGACATTGCCGGAACCCGCTCTCAGCTCGGTGCTGCAGTGCTCGTCCCACGGGCAGGTCACGCACTCGGCGGTCCTGACCGGCACCACCACCAGGTCAACCGAGGCGTCTGAGAGGTGACGGGCCGCCACGGCCATGATGTCGAGTCGGAAGTCGAACTCGAAGTCGTACACCTCCAGGGTCGAGGGCAGCTTGGTCTTGGCGCTGGCGG
>JAKACE010000180.1 GCA_021821705.1 Actinomycetes bacterium
GTGCCGGCGGGCCAGCGGTGCCGGCGGGAACCCGCCGCAATGGCCGCCGCCGTTGCCTGGGCGCCCCGTGAAGTGGGAACCCCGAGGCCGGGCCTCAGGCCAGTTGGCACACCAGGCTCGTCACGCCGACGGTAACCCAGAGGATGGCACCGAGGACCATCGGGCGGGCGCCGGCGGCCCTCATCCGGCCAACTTTGGCCGACAGTCCTATGGCTGCCAGCGCGGCGGTTATGGCCCAGGTCGACAGGTCCGATAGCCAGTGGTGGGCGAAGCCGGGCACCAGCCCGGTCGAGCCGACCAGCACCGCCCCCAAGAACGCAACCACGAACCAGGGGAAAACGTCGCGCAGGCCCCGGGCGCCGGCCGGCTTGGGCTCGGCTCGGACGCCGGCGCCAGGCGCACCGTCACCAACTTTGCCGCCGGCCTCGATGCTTTCAGCCGCAGGCCCAGTTGCACCCTGACCGACTTTGCTGCCAGCCAGGATGCTTTCAGCCGCAGGCACAGCCCCCCTGCGCCGCCTCGTCCAGGCCGCTAGCACCATGCTGACCGGGATTATGGCCAGGGTCCTGGTCAATTTGACCACGACACCATACGAGGCAGATGCGTGGCCGTACACGGTGGTCGCCGCCACCACCGATGACATGTCGTTTATGGCCGTACCGGCGAAGAGCCCGAAGGCGTGCTGCGACAGCCCGAGCAGGTGGCCGAGCTGGGGGTAGGTGAGCACTGCGGCGGCGTTGAACGCGAAGATCGTGGCGATGGCATAGCTGACATCTGCTTCGTCGGCACCGATGACGGCGTCGGTAGCCGCAATGGCCGACGCCCCGCATATGGCCGTGCCGACGCCAATGAGCAGGGCGAGATCCCTGCGCAGGCGCAGGAAGCGGGCCGCCAACCAGGCCATGGTGAAGGTGGCGCCCAGGGTGGCCACCAGGACCGGCAGCGACCGCTCCCCGGCGGCGACGACCTCGCTGACCGAGAGCCCTGTGCCGAGCAGGACCACCGACGCCTGCAGCACTTTCTTGGCGGTGAACGAGATGCCTGGCTCAGCCCGGACCGGCAGGGGCCTCACGACCGCGATCACGAGGCCGCCGATGATCGCCAGCACCGGAGCGCCCACGACCGGCAGGAGACCGCCCAGCACGCTGGCCACGGCCGCCACGGCTATCACGGGCAGCAGGCCCGGGCCCAAAGTGCTCGCAAGCCCCAGGAGTTTGCGCCGGGCGCCGCCAGCTTGCCGGTCACCCGGCGCGTGCTCCAACCCGGTTACATCGTCAGCACCGGGAGGGAACCCTGCCCGCACCGCGGCGCGCCGGCCTGGGACGGCGGCTCCCAGCCCGCCATTGGCGGTCGCGGCCGCGTCGCCGGGGGGAGTTTCGGCGCCTTCGTCCGGAGCGGCAGTTGTAGGGGCAGTCATAGTGGCGTTCCTCCTTGCTTCGAGGATGGCGCTGGCAAACCCCGCCGGGTACCGGCGTTCTTGTTGCCAGTGCCATAAGCTCGCCTTATGGCTCTTCCCCAGCCGTTGCCCGACCTGGAGGCATTGGACCTGTTGGTGACCGTGGGAGAGGTCGGCTCGATCACGGCTGCGGCCCAGGTGCACGGCGTCACCCAACCGGCCGCCAGCATGCGCCTGCGCTCGCTGGAGCGGGCCCTGCGCCTGCGGCTGCTCGAGCGCAGCCGTTCGGGCTCGCGGCTCACCTCTGCGGGGGAGGCGACAGTGGAATGGGCGGCCCAAGTGGTGGGAGCGGTCGGGGCCCTGCTGGCAGGGGCGGCCGCCTTGCGTGCGGACCACCGCTCGCACCTGCGGGTCGCGGCCAGCCTGACCGTGGCCGAGTACCTGCTACCGGCGTGGCTGCAGCAGTTGGCCGTGGGCACGCCGGGGACGGCGGTGTCCCTGGACATGGGCAATACGTCACATGTCGCCGAGCTCGTCACCGAGGGCGGGGCCGACCTGGGTTTCACCGAGGGTGCGCGTCCGCCCGGCCGGTTGCGCTGGAAGGACCTGTTGGCGGACTCACTGGTCGTGGTGGTCGCGCCCACGCACCCCTGGGCGCGCCGGCGCCGGCCGCTCGTCCCCCGTGACCTGGCCACGACGGCGTTGCTACTGCGCGAGGAGGGTTCGGGGACACGGGACACGCTCGTCACCGCCCTGGCCGCTCATCGGCTCGTGCCGACGTCGTTGATGGAGCTGGGATCCACTACGGCCCTCAAGGCGGCGGCTGCCACCGGGGCCGGGCCGGCCGTGCTGTCGGCGCGGGCGGTGGAACCCGAGCTGCGTTCAGGTCACCTGGTGCAGGTGCCCTACGCTGGGGTAGACCTGAGCCGGACCATCAGGGCCGTGTGGGCCAGGGAGCGGCCGCTCACCGAGCCGGCTCACCGGCTCCTGGCCATAGCGTCGGGCCACCGGGGCGCCAAACCCAGCGCCACAGGAGGTCCCAAACCCGGCGCCAGAGCCAGCGCCAGAGGAGGTATGGCATGAAGGCAGCCGTCTACCGCCGTACGGGAGGGCCGGAGGTCCTGACGGTGGAGGAGATCGAGACGCCCCAGCCCGGGCCCGGGCAGGTACGGGTCAGGGTCGAGCTGTCAGGCGTCAACCCGACCGACTGGAAATCGCGTTCGGGGGCCACTGGGGGTGACCCGGAAGGGTTCCAGGTGCCTCACCACGACGCAGCCGGGGTGGTGGACGCCCTGGGCGAGGGGGCCGGAGGCCCCGCTGGGCTAGCAGTCGGCCAGCGGGTGTGGACCTACCTGGCAGGTTCCGGCAACCGTTACGGGACCGCCGCCGAGTACAGCGTCCTGCCCCAGGACCGTGTCGTGGCGCTGCCTGACAGCGCGTCGTTCGAGCTCGGCGCCTCGCTCGGCGTGCCTGCCCTGACCGCCGCCCACTGCCTGGGCGGCGACCCGGGTGCGCTTGTCGGCCGCTGCGTCCTCGTCGCCGGCGGGGCGGGTGCGGTCGGCCACTACGCCATCGAGCTGGCCAAGTTCGCCGGTGCCAGGGTGGTCGCCACCGTCAGCAACGAGGCCAAGGCCGAGCTGGCCCGCAAGGCCGGTGCCGACCGCGTGGTCAACTACCGCCAGCCCGGCGCTGCCGAGTGCATCGTCGACTTCGGGCGTCCCGACCGCATCGTCGAGGTCGCCTTCGGGGCAAACATGGAGCTGGACCTGGCGGTGTCGCACCCGGGCACCCACGTCGTCGTGTACGCCAGTGAGGCGTCAGACCCGGTCCTGCCCACCCGCAAGTTGATGACCGCCAACCTCACGGTCAGCTGGGCCCTCCTCTACGGCATCAGCGCCGAGGACAAGCAGGCGGCCGTGCGCTGGACCAGCGACGCTCTGGCAGCGGGAGCCCTCACGACGCTGCCCCTGCACGTCTACCCCCTCGAGCAGGTAGCCGAGGCGCAGCAGGCCGTCGAGCAGGGCGCTGTCGGAAAGGTCCTGGTCAGACCGGCAGGGGCCTGAAGGTGCCGACCGTGACGGCGGAGCGGTTGGCCACGGGGGCGTGGGCGTGGCCCGGCGCGGGAATAGTTTGTGGCAGTGGCTTTTCTGACGGAGGCGGCTATAGGCCCCTATGAGCTGACGGCGCTGCTCGGCCAAGGAGGCATGTCGGACGTCTACCGGGCGGTGGACACCCGCACCGGCGTACCGGTGGCGCTCAAGGTCCTGCGCAGCCCGGACGCGGAGATGGCCAGCCGGATGGCCCTGGAGGTGCGCGCCCTCGAGCGCTTTTCCCACCCGGCGCTGGTGCGGTTGCTCGACAGCGGTGTGGCTTCGGGCCAGGCGTACATGGTCATGGAGCTGGTGGAGGGCCAGACCCTCGGTCAGAGGCTCGCCGCCGGTCCCCTGAGCCCGGCCGACACGGCCCACCTGGGCTGCCGTCTCGCTTCGGCTCTGGCCTACGTGCACGGCCAGGGGATCGTGCACCGGGACGTCAAGCCGGGCAACGTCCTCCTCAGCCGGGCCGGCGACGCCTACCTGGCGGACTTCGGTATCGCCCGCCTGCTCGGCTTCTCCACCATGACGGTGACGGGCACGACACTCGGTACGGCCGCCTACATGGCCCCCGAACAGCTGGAGGACCATCAGGTCGGCCCCGCCGCCGATATGTGGTCGCTCGGAGCGGTGCTTTTCGAGTGCCTGAGCGGGCGCAGGCTGTTCGAGGGGGCCCCCAACGAGGTGCTGGTCAGGCGTATGGCCGGTCGTACCCCGGTGCCGAGCGGGTTGCCGTCGGGCTGGCAGGAGCTGATCGGGGCCATGCTCGAGCTCAACCCGTCGGCCCGGCCCAGCGGCCCGGCGGTGGCCGAGGCGCTATCGCGCCCGGCCTTCAGCGCACCCTGGTGGCCGGCCCCGGGGGCCCGGGACGCCCGGACCGAGGCGGTGACCGTGCCACCCGGGGCGCCGGCGGGCCATTGGCTCACCCCGACGGCTGTGGACGTGGCCTCTGGTTTGCCCGGCCTGAGCAGCCCTCCGACCCGCAGGCCGACAAGCCGGCTCCCGGCAGGCGCCTGGGCCCCCGGTCCGACCCGGCTGGACGGTGGTCGGCCAGAGGTGGGTAGCAAGCGTTCCCGAAGGGCGCCGGCCGTGGCGGCCGTGCTGCTCGTCTCCGCCCTGGCCGGAGGCATCCTGGTGGCCGCGTTGCCGACGTCGCCCCCCACCCCGGCATCGGCCGGCGGGGCAGCCGCCCACGGCAAGGGGCGGTCGCAGCTCTCCTCGCCGCACCACAGCGTCGTCCCGACGACGGCCCGGTCTCGGGCGAAGCCGGCCAGCACCGCTCCCACGAAGGCCAAGGCCCCGACGACAGCGGCGCGGAGCCCATCGTCCACCCCCGCCAGCTCCTCGGCCTGGCGCCACGGCTCTCACGGAGCAAAGGCGCCGGCCGCCTCCTCCGCCCACGAGCCGGTGGCGAGCGCCCTTTCGGGGCTGGTGGGCAGTGTCGATGCGGCGGTGACACGTGGCAAGCTCGACTTCGGTCTCGCCCGCGCCCTCGTGTCGCTGGCCGAGGCGGCGGTGTACGCATCCGCCCACGGCGACGGTCCCAAGGCGGCCGGCTACCTACAGCAGGCACAGGCCGCGATCTCCCAGGCTGCGGGTAGCAAGCTGATCGAGCAG
>JAKACE010000181.1 GCA_021821705.1 Actinomycetes bacterium
CTGCGGCACGAGCCTCGGCCAGGTTGGCCAGCGAACCGCTGCTCAGGTTGTCGACGACGTCGACGGCGTGACCCTCGGCCAGGAGCCGGTCGACGAGGGTCGAGCCTATGAAGCCGGCTCCTCCCGTCACCAGCGCGCGGTACGTCGGCCGCGGGCCTGTCGCCGTCACTTCTTCTTCGCGCTGGTACCGCCCGTGCCCGGCTTGCTGGCCGGAGTGGCGCCGCTGCCGGTAGCCGTCGTCGTGGACGTCGACTTCGACTTCGACTTGGTGCTGCCGGCGGCGACGGTGGTCGTCGTCACGGCGGAGGTCTTGGTCGTACTGCCCGTCTTGGTCGTACTGCCCGTCTTGGTGGTACTGCCCGTCTTGGTGGTACTGCCCGTCTTGGTGCCCGTGGCCGTGGTGGACGTGGACGACGGGACCGGGGTCGTGGTCGTGGGGACGCCGCCGTTGGCCACCAGGCTGGTCAGCTTCGAGACGACCGACTGCCCGGGCTGGAGGATGGTGGGCGTCTTGCCCTTGGGCGGGGCGGGGACGAACGCTATCGTGAGCAGCTGGTTCTTGGCGAGCAGCACACCGGCGTTGCAGTCGGGGTTGCAGGTGTCCTCCTGGCCGTTGGCGGTGTCGATGGCGTGCTTGTCCTGAAGGACGCCGTCCGCCTGGGGCGCCTGGGGCGACGACCACGTCATGACGTACACATGGCCGGGCTTGCCCTGGCAGTTGTCTCCGACCTGGTACAGCTTGCCCCCGGGCAGCTGGATCTGGGCGGCGTTGAGCGTCATGCCGATGGAACTGGCGAACTTGCCCAGCGTGGCGTTGTGACCGGCTGCCGACTTGACGGTCGGGTTGATGTAGATGATCCCGTCACCCTTGGTCGTGATCCCGAACGGGTCCTTGTCTGTCTTGACGGGGGGCTGCAACTTGCCGCAGATGTCGACGGCGAACCCCTCGAACCAAGGGGTGGCCATGTTGACGGCAGGCTGGCCGTTGCCCTGGTTGTTGATCTGGTTCTGACGGTACTCGCGGCTGTTGTAGACGCCGACGACGCCGAGGATCACCAGCAGGGCGACAGCGAAGTAGAAGCCCACCGGAGGCCGGCTCCCGTAGGCCCGGCTACCGCCCAGGCCGGCGGCGCGTGCGACCTTCTTGGAGGAAGAGGCTTTGGCCATAACGACCTGACAGGTTACCCGTCCGGGGACATCCCCGTCGGACGCCTCTGCGCCCTGCTCACCGGCCCGGTCCCACTGAGGGCCCGCCTGGCCATGGTGACCAGCAGCCGCGCCAGCAGACCTGGTCCCACCAGCAACAGCACCCAGCGGCGCCCGGCCGAGGTGCGACGGGCGAAACGCCACATGGAGACATGGTGCGCCAGCAGCATGCGATAGGGGTGACGGTCGGCTGACACGCCCTGCACGTGCACGACCTCCGCCCCGGGCTCGTAGGCGACGGCCCAGCCCGCGCCACGCAGCCGCCAGCACAGGTCGACGTCCTCCATGTACATGAAGTACGCCGGGTCGAACCCCCCCACCTCGTCCCATGCCCGGCGCCTGGCGACGAAACATGCGCCCGAGACCCAGTCCACCTCGCGGGCCTGCGCATGGTCCCAGTTGGACATCCGGTAGCGGCGGGAGAAGGGGTTGCCCGGCCAGAACTGGCCGAGGAAGGCGTGGCCGAGCGCTTCGACCAGGTCGGGGAACCTCCTGGCCGAGGGGTACAGCTCGCCGTCGGCGCCGACGATGCGCGGGCCGACCAGGCCGACGGCGGGTGACTGCTCGAGGTGGCGGACGAGGGCGGCGACCGAGCCGGGTTGGAACACCACGTCCGGGTTGCACACCAGGACGTAGTCGCGGCCGTCCTGGGCGCAAGCACCCGCATTGGCCGCCTTGCCGTAGCCCAGGTTGGCCCCCGTTGCCAACCACTTGGCCCTGGGGTGCCGTGCGGCCAGTGCCGTGGCCGAGGCGTCCGACGAGCCGTTGTCTGCGACGACTACCTCCCCGACGCCTTCGGCCTCCAGGCTCGCGACGCAGTCGAGGAGATGGTCGCAGGCGTTGTAGTTGACGACAACGGCGCCGACGCCACCGACGTCGGTGCTCACGGTCGGGAGAGCAGGTAGCGCACCGTGCGTCCCAGGGCCTCGCGGTAGTCGCCGAGCAACGGCACACCCAGCAGTCTCAAGGCGGCATTGTCAAGCACGGAGGTGGCCGGCCTCGGCGCCGGCCGGGCCGGCACCAGTTCGGAGGTGGCTATGGGCACGACGCGTTCCGGGTCGGCACCGGCTGCCTCCAGGATGTCGCGCACGAAGCCGTACCAGGTCGTCGGCCCCTGGTTGGTCACGTGGAACACCCCGGGCTGGCGCGACAGGGCCAGGCGCACGAGCATCCCGGCCAGGTCGTCGGCAAACGTCGGGCAACCATGCTGGTCGTCGACGAAGCGCAGTTCGGCCGGGCCCGTCGTGGCCAGGCGCAGCGCCGTCTTGACCATGTTGGCTCCGTAGCGGCCGCAGACCCACGAGGTGCGCACGACGGTCGCTCCTGGCAGCAGGGACGACACCTCGCGCTCTCCGCCCAGCTTGGAACGCCCGTACACCGAGAGCGGCCCTGTCGGGTCCCACTCCAGGTAGGGGCGCGACGAGCGCCCGTCGAAGACATAGTCGGTGGAGACGTGGACCAGGTGCGAACCGGCCAGGCGCGCCCCCTCCGCCAGGTTGCGGGCGCCTATGGCGTTCACTGCGAAGGCCCGGTCGACCTGCTCCTCGCATGCGTCGACGGCTGTGAACGCGGCCGTGTTGACGACCACGTCCGGAGCCCATTCGGCACAGACCTGTAGCGCCCGTTCGCGGTCGGCCACGTCCAGCTCGGCACGGGTGAGGGCCAGGACGTCATGGTGGCCGGCGGCCTCGAGCAGCTCGTGCACCTCCCTGCCCACCTGGCCGCCTGCCCCGGTCAGCAACACCCTCATCAGGCGCCTCTCTTGAGCGGCTCCCACCACCAGCGGTTGTCCCGGTACCACTTGAAAGTGGCCTCCAGGGCCTGGTCGAGGTCATGGCTCGGTTGCCAGCCGAGCGAACGCACCCGGGACGGGTCGACGCTGTAGCGGCGGTCGTGGCCGGGACGGTCGGCCACCCAGTCGATGCTGTCGGCGCCGGCGCCGGCCAAGGCCAGGATCTTGTCCACCAGCGTCCGGTTGGGCATCTCGGCACCAACGCCGATGTTGTAGACCTGGCCTGGAGCCCCAGAGCGCAGGACGAGGTCGACCGCAGCGCAGTTGTCCTCGACGTAGAGCCAGTCCCGCTCGTTCATGCCGTCGCCGTAGAGGGGCACCTTGTGCCCGTCGAGCAGGTTGGTCATGAACAGCGGCACCAGCTTCTCGGGGTACTGCCAGGGCCCGAAGTTGTTCGACGACCGCGTCACCACCACGGGCAGGCCGTAGGTAGTGAAGTACGACAGGGCGATCAGGTCCGAGCCGGCCTTGGACGCCGAGTAGGGCGAGCGGGGCTCGAGGCGGTCCGTCTCGGCCGAGCTGCCCCGCTCCACCGAGCCGTAGACCTCATCGGTCGATATGTGCAGGACCCGGGTGACGCCGGCGCGCCGGGCAGCGTGGCACACCAGGTTGGTGCCGACGCAGTTGGTCATGGCAAAGTCCTCAGGCCCCGCGATCGAACGGTCGACGTGGCTCTCGGCCGCGAAGTGGACCACGGCGTCGTGGCCGGCCATGGCCTCCTCCAGGGCGCTCAGGTCGCAGATGTTGGCGTGCACGAAGCGGTAGCGGCCGGGGTGGGCGCGCTCGACGTCCTCCAGGGTGGCCAGGTTGCCGGCATAGGTGAGGGCGTCGTAGACGGTCACCTGGTCGTCGGTGTGCGAGAGCACCCACCGCACGTAGTTGGACCCGATGAAGCCGGCCCCGCCGGTCACGAACAACTTCATGGCCCCGAAGGCTAATGGCAACGGGCCGGCTCGGCCCAATGGTCGCCCGAGCCGGCCGGCCAGGCGGACCGGCCCCGGGCCCGGGCGTTCAGACCAGGTCGAGCATGCAGTGGTCGCCCACCATGAGCCGCGTGGCCCGGGGCCTGCGCCCGCTGCGGGTGACCTCGACGTCGTAGCCGAGCAGGGAGTCCTCGATGCGCCCGGCGTTGACGACCCTGGAGGTGCCCATAACCACCGAGTGCTCGATCTCGGAGTGCTGGATCAGGCAACCCGGCCCGATGGCACTGAAAGGCCCGACGTAGCTGTCGACGACCTCGGTCCCCGCCCCTATGACAGCAGGGCCACGGACGTGGCTGCGCACAACGCGTGCCCCGGCCTCGACCACCACCCGGCCGTGCAGCTGGCTCTCGGCGTCGACGTCGCCGTCGATGCGCCGCTCGATGCCCTCCAGGAGGAGGCGGTTGGCCTCGAGCAGGGGCGTCAGCTTGCCCATGTCGATCCACCAGCCCTCCAGGATCTCCGAGAGCACCACCTCGCCCTCGTCGATCAGCCACTGGATGGCGTCGGTGATCTCCAGCTCGCCGCGCGCCGAGGGCTCTATGGCCGCCACCGCATCGTGGATCCTGGCGTCGAAGAGGTAGACGCCCACCAGGGCCAGGTCCGAGGGGGGCACCGTCGGCTTTTCGACCAGGTGTGTGACCCGGCCGGTGGTGTCGAGCTCGGCCACCCCGAAGCGCTGGGGGTCATCCACCCGCTTGAGCAGGATCTGGGCCGAGGGCACGATCGGGCCCTCCTCTCCCAGGCGCGGGGCGGTGGCACGCGCCCGCTGGGCCTCGAAGCGGGCCACGAAGTCGGCCAGGTCCTGTTGGAGCAGGTTGTCGCCCAGGTACATCACGAAGTCGTCGTCGCCGAGGAAGTCGCGGGCCACCAGCACGCAGTGAGCCAGGCCGAGCGGTGCCTCCTGGCGCAGGTAGGTCACCTCGAGGCCGAAGGCCGAGCCGTCGCCCACCGCCGCCCGGATCTCGGCCGCCGTGTCGCCCACGATGATGCCCACCTGCTTGATCCCCGCCGAAGCGATGGCCTCGAGGCCGTAGAACAGGACCGGCTTGTTGGCCACGGGCACCAGCTGCTTGGCCCGCGTGTGCGTGATCGGGCGCAGTAAGGTTACGGCGACCACCG
>JAKACE010000182.1 GCA_021821705.1 Actinomycetes bacterium
CACTATTCCCTGGCCCAGTTCAGGGGCCGGTGGGTGCTGGTCAACTTCATGGCCACCTGGTGCCAGCCGTGCCAGGCGGAGATGCCGCAGCTGGTCAAGTTCTCCCACCAGCATGCCCGCAAGGGCGACGCCATGGTCCTGACCGTGGCCGACGACCCGTCCAACGTCGGCCAGCTGCGCAACTTCCTGCGGGCGAGGGGCGCCGACTGGCCGGCCGTCGACGACCCCGAGGCCACCGTCGCCTACGGCCTGACCGGCTTGCCTTCGTCGTTTCTGGTGGCACCCGACGGGACGGTGTACGCCTACCTGCTCGGCCAGGTCAATGCGGCCGCACTGGACAGCTGGCTGCGCCAAGGGGCAGCGAAGGGCTTTGGCCCGGCCTGATCGCCGCTGGGTGGTGCGAGCCGCATGGGCGCTGGTCCTCGTGGCCCTCGTGGTCGCCATCGTCGCCGGTGCCTCCGGCCGGGGACGTCCACAGAGCCTCTACCAGCACACCATGGCCGTGGCCGGCGAGTACAAATGCCCGGTATGCCAGGGTGAATCGGTGGCCGCCTCCTCGGCCCCCGAGGCGGTCGAGATCCGTGACCTCATAGGCAAATGGCTGGCTGAGGGTCGCACCGAGCAGCAGGTACGCGCCTACCTGGTTGCCGACTATGGCCAGTCGATCCTGGAGAAGCCACCGGCGAGCGGGATCGGGTTCCTGCTCTGGGCCCTGCCTGCCGCCTTGGTGGGGCTGGCCGTACTGGGACTGGCCGGTGCCTTCTGGCGCTGGCACCTTGCTCTGGCGGGGCACGGGCCCGCTCCGACCGCGTTCGCCCGCGTCCCGGCCAGCGACCCGGGGGCCAGCGGCCCACTGCAGTTCGAGGCCGCTCATGTCGACGGCAGCGCGCCGGCAGCACGCACCGGGCGTGTCGTGGCTGCCACCGGGGCGCGCGCCGGTGGCGCCGGCCGGCGCCAGCGGGCGACCCTGGCGGCGGGGCTCGCGCTGGTCGTCGTGGCCGGAGCCCTGTGGTACGCGGACCGCTCCAGCGGGCCGCGCCAGCCCGGTGGGACCGTGAGCGGCGGCCCGGGCCCGGCGGCCACGGCACAGCAGTTGCGCCAGGCGGCGGCCCTCACCGCCAAGGACCCGAGCGCTGCCCTTGTGATCTATGGTCAGGTGCTGGCGTCGGACCCCGCACAGCCCACCGCCCTGACCGAGGAAGCCTGGATATACGCCGAGGCGGGCTACAGGGCCAGGGCCATGACCCTACTGGCGCGGGTGGAGAAGTGGCACCCCGGTTACGACCTGGCCCACCTGTACCGCGGGCTTGTCCTGCTGGACTACGTGCACGACCCCCGGGCTGCGGCCGGGGAGATCCGCTGGTACCTCTCGCACGGGCCGGATCCGTCCCTGGTCGGCCTGGCCAGGCAGGGGCTGGCACTGGCCGAGCGCGGCTCCGGTACGGGCAAGGGGTAGGGGCCCCTTCTCTCAGCCCCGTCGCCTGCCGAGCACCTCGCGCAGGGCTGTGCCGACCGCCCTGGCGAGGGGGGGAGGCACGGCGTTGCCGACCTGGCGGTACTGGCTCGAACGCGGCCCACAGAAGGTGGTGCCGGCTGGGAACCCCTGCAGGAGGGCAGCCTCCTCGACGGTGATGCGCCTGGCGCCGGGGACGCGGCCGTGGCGGGCCGGGCCGCCGGCCAGAAGATGGGCGTGGTAGGTGGGCACGACACCGAGCGTGTCCACCCACGGCGTCTTGTTGCCGCCCATGCTGGCCAGCATCGTCGGGGCCGGCCGGCGCAGGTCGATAGGGCGCCCCCCTCCGTTCCAAAGGTGCCCGTGGTACGGCCCCGGTCTGAGAGAGGGGTTGCGGGCGTAGGTCACGAGAGAAGTATTGGGTTGCCCCAGCGGGTGGTCAGGGTCGACCACGGACCCGGCCGGTACCGGTGGGCCTTGGGCGGCCGGGAAGCAGAACCCCCCGCCCTTGGTGCCCACGACGAACAACCGCCGCCTGAGCTGGGGGACAGCGAACCCGGCCGCCTCTATGACGCGCCAGTCGACCGTGTAACCCAGGGCCGCCAGTTCGCCGACGACGCCGGCGAGGTAGGCCGAGCGAGTGGCCAACCCGGCGACGTTCTCCATCAGGAAGGCCGGGGGGCGGATCTCGGAGACGGCCCGCACGAACTGGGGGACGCCGTCGCGCGGGTCGCCCGCCGCCAGGCGCTTACCCCCCACCGAGAACGGCTGGCACGGAGGCCCGCCGGCCACCACGGCGACATGGCCCTTCATCGTGGCGAAGTCGACGGTGGCCACGTCCTGCTCGTAGAGCTTGGCCCCGGGGTGCCGGGCCCGGTAGGTAGCGCATGCGTCGGCGTTGGCTTCCACGGCGGCCACCGCATCGAAGCCGGCCTCCACCAAGCCCATGGACAGGCCCCCCGCCCCGGCGAAGAGGTCGAGCACGGGCAGAAGTACCATCCTTGTGATTCTGGCGCCGCCGGCACCGGGCTGCAATGATCCCTACCTGGATCCCTTGGGCCGCCACCCCGGCGGCGCACGTCCAGGCTCCAAGGAGGCTGTATGGACAGGCTCGAGTGCCACTGGTGCCACGCCCAGAACCCGCCCGGTGCAACGTCGTGCCAGCAGTGCGGTGCCCCCCTGGACAAGGCCCTGGTCGTGTCGGACTCGGGCTGGCGCGAAGCTCCCAGGTTGCGGGACATGGCCAAGTTCCAGTTCTCCAACAGCACATGTCAGGTGGAAGGGGAGCTCGTCCCCGTGGCCGAGATCGACCTGAGCGCCGGCGACGGGGTCATCTTCGAGCACCACACCATGTTGTGGAAGGACGAGAGCGTCCCCTTGGCCGTCTACCCGCTCGGTGGTGGCCTCAAGCGCTCGCTCGGGGGCATGCCGTACGTCGTGACCAAGGCGGCCGGACCTGGCCGGATCGCCTTCTCCCGTGATGCGCCGGGCGAGGTGGTCACTCTGGTCCTGCACCCGGGCATGGAGCTGGACGTGCGCGAGCACGCTTTCCTGGCCGCCTCCCACTCGGTGCGCTACAGCTTCGAGCGCATAAAGGGACTGGCCAACGTGGTGCACGGCGGGAGCGGCATGTACCTCGACCGCTTCGTCACTGCTGGTGAGCCGGGCATCGTGCTGCTGCACGGCTACGGGAACGTCTTCGAGCGCACCCTCGGGCCAGGCGAGAAGATCATGGTGGAGCCGGGTGGTTACCTCTACAAGGACTCCGGCGTCGCCATGCAGTCCGTCCAGTTGAACGTGCGGACCGGCTTGTTGCACAAGGGCATGTACGTGGCGGAGATGACGGGGCCGGGCCGCGTCGGCATCCAATCCATGTACCACCACTACGCGAGCGAGTAGGGCGGCGAATGAGCACCACCGGTGCCTCAACCTACATTTGCCGCTACTGCCGCCTGCCCTCCGACGCCTCCGGCACCTCCTGCCCCAACTGCGGTGCGCCCGTCGACGTGGGCGCTGTCGTCTCCGATTCAGGGTGGGTGGAGCAGCCGGCCATAAAGGACATGGCCCGTATCCAGTTCGGCCAGTCCCGTTGCCAGATCGAGGGCGCCCTGGTGCCCTCTGCCGATTTCGGGCTGGCACCGGGAGAAGGCGTCTACTTCTCGCACCACAGCTTCCTGTGGGCAGAGCCGGGCACCGGCCTCGAGGCTTGGTCCAAGGGCTCGTTCTTCAACCGTGTGTACGCCGGCATGCCGATGGTGCTCATGCGGGCCAGCGGGCCGGGCCATGTTGCGCTCTCGGGCGACCGTCCGGGCGAGGTCGTCGCCCTGCCCATACCGCCGGGGCGGGGGTTCCTGGTGCGTGAGCATGCCTTCCTCGCTGCCGCCGACAGCGTCGACTTCACTTGGCAGCGGGCACCGGTCTGGGTGAGTGTGCGCAACGGCGACGAGACAGAGTACGAGTACCCCATCGGGCCCTATCTCGACCTCTTCAAGGCCGACGCCGGCCAGCCGGGGCTCCTGCTACTGCACAGCCCGGGCAACCTGTTCGTACGGGACCTGGCTCCCGGGCAGTCAATCCTGGTCCAGCCCGGCTCTCTGGTCTATACGGACACCACCGTCAACTACCACCTGCATGTCGAGTACCCGGCGTCGCAGGGCCTGTCGTGGCGCAGCTACTCCTACCGGTCCCTCTGGCTCAGGCTGACCGGGCCGGGCCGTGTGGCGGTGCGTTCGATCTTCGAGCGCCCGGAGCGGTACTCCAACATCGTGGCCAGCAGCGGCATCACCCAGCAGCGCTGGTAGGGGCGTTCAGGCCTTCCAGCGGCACTTCAGCTGCTGGGCCACGAAGTGGTCCACCGCCTCGATGGCCCGCGCCTGGCCATCGAGGAAGGACACATGGGCGTCGGTGGCGCCCGCCTCGTCGCTGTGGGCGCTCGGGTAGGCCATGACGACCCTGCCAGTGACCATGACGGGGCCTGACAGCGACACGAGCGTCGCTGTCAGCTCCATCGTCACCTCAACGATCTCTCCTGCCCTGAGAGGCCGGGCGCCCTCGAGCTTCAGTCCCCCGTGGGACAGGTCCGCCACCAGCGCCCGATGGGACTGGCCCAGGGCGCCGGCGCGTACCGGTCTAACCTCGGCCGGGATCCCGGCACCGACCCTGGGGTCGAGCCGGCGCTGAATGAACATGGGGGCGTCGAGCAGTTGTACCTCGACCTTGCGCTCGCCCGGCGCGCAACTGACGATCGTTATCCACTTGTACATCCCCCACGACAGGGGGAGGAACATGTCGACGACCGAGCCCTCCTCCAGCGTCCCCTCGGGCAGGTCGCGCTCGAGCTCGAGGATCAGCGACCGGCCGTCACAACAGGCGACGGTGGCACTGCAGGTGCCGACGGTAGGCAGCTGCAGGCCAACGCGTGCCCCGACGTCAAGAGGGCCTGCGATAGCAGTCGCGGATGTCATTTTCACCTCGTCGGCTCGAACTGCCTGTTGTATCGGCGCGACAGGCCCCCTCGCTTGAAAGTGTTTCGCCGCTTGCCGCCGCGGCGAGGTACTGCCACCACGTCCGGCCATGCCAGAGCAGTCGCGGTTGCGCTCCCCAACGGCAGCGTGATGTTTTGGCGGGTGCAGAGCGGGCGCAAC
>JAKACE010000183.1 GCA_021821705.1 Actinomycetes bacterium
ACGAGGACCGGTCCGGGGTAGTTCAATTGGAAGAACGCCGGACTTTGGATCCGGATGCTTGGAGGTTCGAGCCCTCCCCCCGGAGCTCTGCTCGGCTCGGCTCCGGGCATACCGTTGGCTCCGGGCCCCCGGCGCCCGTTCCCCACTGCCCCACCGGCGTGCGAGCGTCCGTCCGCTAAAGCCCGACGCCGCTTGCGGCCCAGCAGCCGGTGGGAACGGCCGTCCTGGGGCGCACGGGCCCGGGCCGAAAATGGCCCATTGCCTGCTCGGTCCCATGGCACAAACCTGACAAGTGCTCTCGACTAGTTACCTACCGGGCGTGAATGGGTAAGACCTTGGACAAGTACACGTAAGTACCCAAGGGCTCCCCGTGGTCGAGGTGCAACGGGGCCCGTTTGCCCTAACCCCCGGGCCGGCGTCACCGCGCCGGCAGACTGCCATCTCTGTACCGCAAACGGCGGCTGCCCCGACCTCGGGCCCAATTTCGCACAGGAGGTATCACATGCGACCAAACCGATCGCGCGTTCCCCGAAGTACCAGCGCACGGGCAACTCTGTTGGCTTTTTCGACGCTCGCAATGAGTGCCGCTGCTCTCGCTCCGGCGGGCGAGGCTTCTGCCGCTACAACCACAACCACGACGGCGACGACAGTGCCGGTCGCCGGCTCGAACTGTGCCGCCTCGAGCAGCGGCGAGCAGGTCCTCGACCGCAACGGGTGGGTGGCAAGCAGCAACGCCCCTTCATCGTCTTCGGGAGTCGCACCCTATGCCCTCGACGGCAACATCAAGACCCGCTTCACCTCCGACGAGCCTCAGAAGGCCGGCCTGTACTTCCAGGTCGACCTGGGATCCCCGCAAACCTTCAACGAGCTCTCGATGGCAGCCCCCAACTCGGCCACGGACTACGCCCGCGCCTACAACGTCGAGGTCTCAAACGACGGCAAATCGTGGTCGACGGTAGCGTCCTGCACCGGCAAGGCCACGCCGGAGCTGGTGAGTTTCCATACCACCGACTCACGTTTCGTGCGGGTGGTCCTCACAGGCTCGTCCAAGACGTACTGGTGGTCCATAGACGAGTTCAACCTCTTGGCCAAGAACGAGACCACGACGACCACGACGGTGCCGCCGCAGGCCACGGCCACCTCCCTTGCGTCGTCCGCCAACCCGGCCCCGCTCGGCCAGAGCGTCACCTACACGGCCACCATCACCCCCAAGCCGGTCGGCGGCACCGTCAGCTTCTTCGCCAACGGCACGGCGGTCACCAGCTGCGCAGCCGTACCGGTGAACACTTCGAACGGCCAGGCCAGCTGCACCACACCGACCACGTCGAGCGGCTCGGTCGCCGTCCAGGCGTTCTACTCCGGTGCCGGCCGCTTCAAGCCTTCGACCTCCCCCCTGCTGGCGGAAAAGGTCAACCCGCCGGCGGCGGGCTACTGGCTCACCACCGCCAACGGCCAGGTCTTCGCCCTGGGCGCAGCCGTCAACTACGGCAACATGCAGACCTCCGCCGCCACCGGGCCGGTCGTGGGCATGGCTGCAACCCCCGATGCGCACGGGTACTGGCTGGTGACACGGAGCGGCAAGGTGTCCGCCTTCGGGGACGCCAAGTTCTACGGGGACCTGCCCGGGCTGGGCAAGCACGTGACCGACATCGTCGCCATCGCCCCCACCGCCGACGCCAAGGGCTACTACCTGGTCGGCGCGGACGGCGGGTTCTTCACGTTCGGCGACGCCAAGTTCCACGGCTCGCTGCCAGGTATCCACGTGCGGGTGAAGGATGTCGTCGGCATGGTGGCATCCCCGAGCGGTAGCGGCTACCTACTGGTTGGCGCCGACGGCGGCGTGTTCACGTTCGGCACGACACGCTTCTACGGTTCCCTGCCCGGTATCGGTAAGCACGTCCACGACATCCGTGCCATCCTTCCGGCGTCGGCGGGGACCGGTTACATCCTGGTCGGTGCCGACGGCGGCGCCTTCAACTTCGGCAGCGGCGTCAGGTTCCGCGGCTCAGTGCCCGGCGAGGGTGTCCGGGTGTCCGACATCGTAGGTATCGCCCTTACCACAGACGACAACGGCTACTACATGGCCGGGGCCGACGGGCGTGTCTTCCCCTTCGGTGACGCACAGTCCTGGCCTACCCCGGCCAACCTGACCGGGTCGCTCCCTGTCGCCGCAATAGCGGGGACCTGAGCAGCACCGGTCGAGCGCGGCACCATACTGCAAGGCCACACGGGCCGGCCCGGAGGGGCCGGCCCGTGTGCGCGCCCACCTGCCCCGAGGGGGGGCCCCACGATCAGCCGACGGGGGCGCTTGCGGGCAACGGGCCCTCACCTCCGGCCACTTCGATTTCGACAGAGCCGCAGATGTCCTCGCAACTGCGGCCCACTTCGACGCGGTAGCTGCCTGCGTCCACGTACCACCCGCTGCGGGAACGGTGCAAGCTGCGGGAGCGGTCCGGGTCCCGCCCGTCGAGCCTGGCCAGGATGGCAGGCCACTCCGGGTCGGCGACGTCGTAGTAGGCGAAACTCCGCTCGTTGAGCTCGACCCGCGCCGTCGTCCTCTCCCCTGGCTGCAGCTTGACCTTCACGAAACCCTTGAGCATCTTGACCGGCCGGAGCCGGCCTCCGGGCACCAGTTCCCCCCCGCCCGGCGGGGCCACGTAGACCTGGACGACTTCGCTCCCGGGGCGTGTGCCCACGTTTTCGAGGTCGACCTCGATCCTCAACGCCCCCCCGCTGCCAAGGGTGGACGAAGTGGCCCTGATGTTGCTCATGGTGATCGTCGTGTAGGACAGGCCATGCCCGAAGGGGAACAGGACGGGCAGGTAGCGGGCCTGGTACCACCGGTAACCGACCAATTGGCGCTCACCGTAGCGTACGACGCTGGACTCGGCGGGGAAGTTGCCGAACGCCGGGGTGTGCTCCAGCCGCTGAGGCAGCGTGACCGGTAGGCGCCCGCCCGGTTCGGCCTCGCCGACCAGGACGTCGGCTATGGCGTTGGCCAGCTCCTGGCCGCCGAACCAGCACTGGAGCAAGGCCCGGGCGCGCTCGGCGAAGGGCAGTGCCACGGGGGCACCGGTGTTGAGGACCACAACCGTCGAGGGGTTCGCGTCCAGCACCCTCTCCACCAGCTCGGCCTGGCGGCCGGGGAGGTCCATGGTGGTGCGGTCGTAGCTCTCGCTCTCCCAGTAGTCGTTGGTGCCCACCACCACGATGGCGATGTCGGCGGCCCGGGCCGCCTCCTCTGCCGCTCGAATGGATGCTTCTTCACCCGCAAGCGCTGCCGCTTCCTCGGCACTGGCGGGCAGAGCACAGCCGGGCTCAACCGAGACCTCGACCCCGGGGCCGAGCCGCTGCGCCAGGGCGTCGACGAGCGACAGCTGGTAGTGCGGCCTGACACGGGCGCTGCCTCCCCCCATGATGGCCAGCCTCCGCGCACCCGGGCCGACCAGGGCGACGCGCCGCAGTGACGACGGCTCGAGGGGCAGCACCCCCTCGTTGGTGAGCAGGACCATGGCCTCGGTGGCTGCCCGCCTGGCCACCCCCCTGTCCTCGGCGCTGTCCGAGGGGTGCTCGGAGTCGTCACCGGGGTGCTCCAATGCACCGACGCGGTCGAAAACACCCAGCAGGCGCCTCGCCATGGCATCGAGGCGGGCCTCGGCCACGCGGCCTTCTTTGACCGCTTCGGCCAGCGCAGGGCCGAACGCCCGCCCCGGGCCGGGCATCTCCAGGTCGAGCCCGGCCTGCGCCGCCTCCACCGTCGACGCCAACGCCCACCAGTCGGTCATCACCAGGCCCTCGAAACCCCACTCCTGGCGCAGGACCTGGGTGAGCAGCCGGGCGTCGTCGGCGAGGTACCGCCCGTTGAGCCGGTTGTAACTGGTCATCACAGCCAGCACCGACGCTTCTCTGACGGCCATCTCGAAGGGCAGCAGGTACAGCTCGCGCAGCGTGCGCTCGTCGACCTCGGACGAGCACATCCGCCGCTCGTGCTCCGTCTCGTTGCAGACCAGGTGCTTGACCGTGGCCACGACGCCCTCGGACTGCACCGCCCTGATGTAGGCGGCACCGAGCTTGCCCGTGAGGAAGGGGTCTTCCGAGAAGGCCTCGAAGTTGCGGCCCCAGAGCGGGTGGCGGTGAAGGTTGACCGTCGGCGCAAGCAGGATGTGGGCCGACTTCTGGCGCGCCTGGCGGGCAACAGCGGCGCTCGCCTGCGCCACCGTCTCGGGGTCCCACGTCGCACCCAGGGCCGAGCCCGAGGGGATGCAAATCGACGGGGTGACGCTCAGGTGGTCGGCCCCCGTGTTGCCCCGGGCCCCATTGGGCCCGTCGGTCATCTTCACGGCCCGCACTCCAAGGTGCTCGAAGGTGGCTGTGTGCCAGGCGTCCACCCCGGCGCTCAAGGCCGCCTTCTCGTCGAGCGACATCGCCTCCACCAGGGCGGCGACATCGCGCCCGTGCTTGCCTGTCCCCTGCTCGGTCACGTACCCTCCTGAATTAGCCCGGTACCGGGCTATTTGATATCGGGGCCTGTCCGGTAAATAGCCTCGCCGGCATCGTCCGCCAGACGTCGAGCCACCTCGAGGTCCTCTTCGGTTATGAAATGGCCGACGTCTTTGGCCAGGCTGAGCACGGCCACGACACGGTCATGGGCCCTCGCCGGAACGACACCGACGGAGCCGATGGCAAGCTTACGCACGAGGCCATAATCCTGGTCGTCGCGGGTGCCGGCTTCGACTGCTTCGACGGGCAGGATCTGCAACACCGTGGCCTGCCCCGAACGTGCGCAGTCACTTACCAGGCCACTGGCGTCGGTGGCCGCCCGTTGCCTGCTCAGAAGCTGCTCGGCGACAGCGAGGCGTCCCGGGTCACGGTGGCGGGCCTTGAAGTAGTGCGGTACCCCGGAGGCGTCCACCAGGTGCACGGCCGCCGCATCGACAAGGAAACCCACCGCGTAGGCGAGCAGTTGCTCGACCACTTCGCCCACCTTGGTCGCAAGCGACAACTCCGCCGACAGCCGCTCGAGCGCTTGCGTGCGCAATGCACTGATGGCGCTGCGCCTGCGAGCATCGAGCCCAGCGC
>JAKACE010000184.1 GCA_021821705.1 Actinomycetes bacterium
CTCACCATCTCGTCGGGCAGTTCCCGGTGCAGCGAATGGCCGCCGTCCAGCACGACGAAGCGCTCAGGGGGGACCAGGCGGGCCAACGCCTGGCGCTCGCTACCGAGCAGGGCCGTCCCCTGCACGATGGGTATGGCACCAGGCACCTCAGGAGCAGCGACCAGCAGGACTGGACAGGTCAGCCCGGCGAGCAGAGCGGGCAGGTCCCACCACATACCGGCCCGCAGGGCGCCGGCTATCTCGGCGGTGTCGCAGGCCTCGAGGGCGGCGACCGCCTGGTCGAGGTCCGCCTCGGACCAGCGGGGGTTGGAAGCCCGCAGCTGCTGACGGTAGGCGACGCGGTCGGCGGCGACGGCCAGGCCCAGTGCCTCGAGGCCCGAGGCCAGCAGCTCGGTGTCCAGAGCGGAGCGTGCCGGCGGATCCTCGAGGACGACGGCGCGGGCGAACTCGGGGTGGGTGCCGGCGATGGCCAGGGCCACCACGGCGCCGAGGCTGTGCCCCACGAGCACGTCGAGGCGCTCGGGCAAGGCGTCCAAGGCTCCGGCCACCAGCTCGGCCACGGGGTCGCCAGTCGCCTTGGGCCGTGGGCCGTCTCCGTGCCCGGGCAGGTCGACGGCCGTTACTTCCCAGCCTCTGGCGGCCAGGGCGGGGCCGACGCGAGACCACGACCCGGCGGAGGAGACGACCCCGTGCAGCAGCCCGATGGTGCCCAGCGGCACCGGTGCGGCTGGCGGCCACTGCAGCGTGCCGGCACGCGGGCGCCGGGGAGCCGTGTCCGTTGGCATCGTTGACAACGTAGCCGCATCGGGCGGGCCGGGGCCGGGCTTCGGCCCATGGCGGCCAACGTGGGCGCAGGGTGGCGCCGGCCGTTAGCATCTCCCTGACGGGGAGGTGGTCGCCCGTGGGCACGACCTGGTACTTGGACATAAACCGGCTGGCTCGCCGTACGCCCTGGGCCCACCGGGCGATGGCCGACTTCGTCCAGCAACTGCTATCCCCCGTGGGCGGCGCCCTCTTGGTGCTGGCGCTGCTGCTGGCGGTCGGGTGGCTGTCGGCGCGCCGGGACGTGCGGACGGTCCCCACGGTGGTCTGGGCCGGGGTCGGCGCCCTGGTGGCGCTCGGTCTCGACGTGGTACTGGCCGAGGTACTGGCAGAGCGCCGCCCTTACCAGGTCCTGCACCATGTCGAGGTGCTCGTAGCGCGTTCGTCGAGCTACGGCGCCATGCCCAACAGCCACGCGGCTATCGCCGGGGCTCTCGTCTGCGGGCTGTTCCTGGCCCGGCGCTGGTGGGTGGGCGGCCTGGCCCTCGTGGTCACCCTGCTGTTGGCTTTCGGGCTGGTCTATGTGGGCGCCGACTACCCTTCGGACGCGCTGGCCGGGATCGGTTTCGGCGCTGCGGTCGAGCTAGTGCTGTGGCCGCTCGGGTCATGGCTACTCGTGCCGGTCGTGGACAGCCTCGCGGCCGGACCGCTCAGCCTCCTGGTAGCCACCAGGCGTGCAGGACCGGGGTCCGCTCCGGCCTTCTCCCGCCGCAAGCCGGGCCGCCCTTTGCCCGTGAACAGGGGCGTCGGGTTGCCGGACGCCCGGGCGATGGAGGCACTGAGAACGGCCTCCGAGGCCGCCCGTCACGCACCAGCCGCCGACCCGGCCCCTCGTGCGGGGGGGCTGGGCGCTGTCCGTCTCAGAGGCTCGGACAGTGGTGGTCAAGCGCCGGCATGAGCCGCGGCCGGGCCCTCGGCGACAGGTGAAACCACGAGCCGTGGTGTCGCCCGGGCCCGCCGGTCCGTTCAGCTCAGGCGATCATGGAGCGACGCTCGACCTCGCTCAGGCCGCCCCAGATGCCGTGGGGCTCCCGGATGCGCAGGGCGTACTGGAGGCAGTCGGAGCGCACGGGACAAGAAGCACAAACCGCTTTTGCCTGGCGCTCCCTGGCGGCTCGGGCGTCTTTACGCTCGAAATGGGTCGGAGCGAAGAAGATGGCTGCTGATTGTCCTCGGCAGGCGGCGCTGGCCTGCCATTCCTCAGATGCGTGCAGGGCGGTCATTAGTGGTTCCTCAACCTCCGAAGGTACTCGGGGTGCGGCCGGCTGACAATAGGCAATGTGGTCGGTCGAGCTGCATAGGCAGGCGTGCTACGGCACCCATGGGGGCCCCCACCGGGTAGCCTGCCGCTGTCGCCCCGACCGCGTCCTACAGGAGCCGTCCTTGGAGATCACAGACTTCTTCGCCCAAGCCCGCGTCCTGGTCGTGACGGGCAAGGGCGGGGTCGGCAAGACCACGGTCAGTGGGGCCCTGGCCAACCTGGCGGCTAGGCACGGTCTGTCCTGCCTCGTAGCGCAACTGGCTGCTCCGGGCGCTGCGACCCGCACTCCCGAGACGGCCCACTTGTCGCGCATGTTCGGCCACAGCCGGGTGCTCGACTACGACGAGGTAGTGCTCCTGGGCGATGAGTGGGGGCAAGCGACCGACCGGCCGGACGGTTGGGTGCCGTCCCCCGGGCGGCGCCAGGTCCGGGCCCGGGCGCTGAGCCCCGATACCGCCCTGGTCGAGTACCTGCACCTGCACGGCATGCGCCGGCTGTCACGCAAGCTGGCCTCCAGTGGGGCCCTCGACGTGGTGGCCACGGCCGTGCCGGGGATGCCGGACATCCTCGTCCTCGGCAAGCTCAAGCAGATCGAGCGGGCCGCCGCGACCGGCCAAGCGGGTGCCCCGGATGTGGTCGTCCTCGACGCTCCGGCGGCGGGGCACGCCGTCAGGTTCCTGCAGAGCCCCGGCGGTCTGCTCGGCGCGGCGGGGGGCGGCCCCGTGCGCGCCCAGGCACAGGAGGTGGTCGAGATGCTGTCGGATCCTTCCCGCTGTCAGGTGGTCCTGGTCACCACGCCCGAGGAGACGCCGGTGAGCGAGGTGATAGAGACCGCTCAGGCCCTGGAGGACAGGGCCGGGGTGACGCTGTGCACGGTCGTTGTCAACGCCCGGCTGCCAACCGTGGACATGCCGGACGGCCTGAGCACCCAGGACCTGGCCGAGGCCGTAGCCCGCTCCGGTGGGGTACTGGCCGACGACCAGGCATCCGGCCTGGTCGCCGCGGCCGCCTTGCGCTCGGAGCGCCAGCGCAGCCAGGCCGCCCAGGTCCGCAGGCTGGCCGAGGAGCTGCCTCTTCCCCAGTTGGAGCTGCCATTCTGCTTCAGTGCCGACCTCGGCCCCGAGCAGCTCGAGGAGCTGACTTCGGCCCTCGAGGCATCGGTGAGGGCCTGGGCCCCGGTCCAGATATGACGGAGCAGGGCACCGCCGGCGGCCCCCGGCCCGGGGCCGCCCGGGTGACCGTCTGCGTCGGGCCGGGCGGGGTCGGCAAGACCTCCGCTTCAGCGGCTCTGGCCCTGCGGGCCGCCCGAGCTGGGCAAAGGGCTTGCGTTGTGACGATAGACCCCGCTCGCCGGCTGGCGGACGCCCTCGGCATCTCGGGGGTCGGCAACGAGCCCCACCGCGTCCTGGCACCGGGAGGCGACAGCTGGCCGGGCGAGCTCTGGGCCGTGATGCTCGACGCCCAGGGCACTTTCGACGAGCTGGTGGCCAGGTACGCGACCAGTCCCGAACAGGCCCGTGCCATCCTCTCCAACCCCGTGTACCGCAACCTCTCGGCGGCTCTGTCCGGCACGCAGGAGTACATGGCGGTCGAGAAGCTCTACGAGCTCCAAGAGAGCGGTCGATTCGACCTGATCGTGGTGGACACGCCCCCCGCCCAGCACGCTCTCGACTTCATGGAGGCGCCCCGGCACCTGGCCAGGTTGCTGGACAACCGCGTGTTCCGGGTGCTGATGACCCCCACCAGGGTGGGGCTGCGCGCCATCGAGATGGGTGCCCAACTGATGCTGCGCACCATCGCCAAGGTGGCGGGCGGGCAGGTGGTAACGGACACGGTCCAGTTCTTCACCCAGTTCGAGGGCATGGAGGCCGGCTTCAGGGCCAGGGCGCAGCGGGCCGACGACCTGCTCAGGTCCGAGCGCACGGCCTTCGTGCTGGTGTGCACACCCCGTCGGGACACGGTCGACGAGGCACTGTACCTGGCGGGCCAGCTCGAACGCGAGGGCCTGCGGGCCGGTGCCGTCGTCGTCAACCGCTGCTACCCCCGCTTCGAGGACCTGCCCGCCGCAGCGGCACGGGCCCTTTGCGAGGCCGGGTACGGAGCCGTGGTGTCCAACCTGCAGGAGCTGCGACTCGTGGGCGAGAGGGAGGAGCAGCAATTGGAGCGCATAGCGCAATCCCTGCCGGAGGCCGTTGTGCAACGCGTGCCCTTCCTCTCGCGCGAGGTGTGCGACCTGTCCTCGCTCGTCGAGCTGGCCGCATACCTGGCTCCCTGAGCACGCCCGGGCGCATGTGCCTCGCCGGCTGACGGCCATGAAGGCACCGGCCGGGGTGCCGGCCATGACCACGGTGGCCTCAGCGGTACCCGGGCCACGGCGTCGGTGGCGGCACCGGCGGTCGGTACGGGGCCGGCGGGACGGGCGCCGATCAGTTCTCCGGAGCGGCGCCGGCACCCTCGGTCTTCGAGAAGGCGTCCTTGGCCTCGTCGATCGTCTCGGTCATGGCGACGATACGGTCGAAGCCGGTGGTGCGCAGCGTCCGCACCAGGCTGGCGCGGTTGCAAACCACCACCACGTTGCCTCCCATCTCCCTGGCCCGCCTGATACCCCCTATGAGGGCACCCAAGCCGGCAGAGTCGACGAAAGGTACGCCGCTCATGTCTATGATCAGGCGCGGGCTGGACGCTATCTCGGCTAGCGCCTGGCGGAACTGGCTAACGGTGAACGCGTCGAGCTCGCCTACGGGACGGCAGATGGTGTACCCGTCGCCCGTGTGTTCCTGCTCGATAGTGAGCACGCCACCTCCATTTGACCGTCCCCGAGCAGTTACTACGTACCGTCCTCTTGGCACGGAATGTCGCGAAGATGCTACCCGCTGGGTTGGCGAGGTACCCTTTGAAGGTGCCCGACCTGTTGATCGCCACCGACTCGGCTGCCGTGTACGACGACGTCCGT
>JAKACE010000185.1 GCA_021821705.1 Actinomycetes bacterium
GGCGCTTCGACCGCACCATCAGGGTCGACCTGCCCAACAGGGCCGGCCGGCGTGAGATCCTCGACTACTACCTGGCCAAGAAGGCCCACCTGCCGGAGCTGGACGAACCGGCGCGGCGCGAGGCGCTGGCCGGTTCGACGTTCGGCTACTCGCCGGTGATGCTCGAACGCCTCCTGGACGAGGCCCTGGTGTGGGCGGTGCGTGCCGGGCGGGCAGCGATGGCCTGGGCCGACATCGAGCAGGCCCGGATGACGACCGAGCTCGGGCTGGCCCAGCCGACCAGCTACACACCGGCCGAGCGCAGGGCCATCGCCACCCACGAGGCCGGCCACGCCACCGTCGCCTACTTCGCCGCCCCGGAACGGCGCCTCGACGTGCTCTCCATCATCAAGCGGCGCGACGCCCTCGGGATGCTCGCCCACTCCGAGGCCGAGGAACGTTACACCCGCACCAAGGGCGAGTGCCTCGGGCTCCTCCAGGTGGCGATGGGCGGCATGGCGGCCGAGGAGGCGTTCCTCGGGGAGGCAGGCACCGGGCCGTCGGGGGACCTGGCCAGCGCGACCGGGCTCGCTGCGCAGATGGTGGGCGCCTACGGCATGGCCGGCAGCCTCGTCTCCATCGCCGCCAGCAAGGCCCCCGGCGACGTCGTGACCAAGGTCCTCTCCGACGACAAGGCCAGGGCAGCCGTCGAAGACCTCCTGGACAGGGCCAAGGCCGCCGCCGCCAAGATAATCGACCGGCACCGCCACGTCGTCGAGGCGCTCAGGGACGCTCTCGTGGAGCGCGACGAGCTCGTGGGCGACGAGATCACAGCCGTCATCGAGGCCGCCCTCCGTTCCCCGGCCCAACGCCCAATCAGCTGGGCTTGAGCAGACGGACGACGTGACGCTGGCGCGCAGCAACCGAGCCCGAGCTGCCCCGAGGCCGGCGCACATGGGCGCCTCTGATCGGTCGTAATGACCGTGGCCAAGCTCGTCTACACCGCCGACATCCACATCAACGCCGGTCGCTGGGGCCGTCTCGACCCCGGCACCAATCGTAATGATGCGCACAACTCTGCGTACCGGTGCTGGATGGCGGTCTGCCAGTACGTAGCCGACACCAAGCCGGACGCCTTCATGGTGGGCGGCGACCTTTTCGCCAACGCCCGGCCGAGCCCCGAGTCCCAGGAGATGGTGGCAGACGGGCTCAAGCTCGTGCCCTGCTCTGTCCCGGTCATAATCGTCCCCGGCAACCACGAGTACCTCGGGCTGCCCGCCCGCCACCGCCACGTGCTCCGTCACTATGCCGAGCTCCCGAACGTGACCGTCTTCGACGAGCCCGCCCTCCACACTCTGACGAACGGGGTCCAGCTCGGGAGCGTACCCTGGCCACGCCGGCCGCACCTGGTGAGTGAACTGGACCTCGGCACCCAGAACCCCGACGAGATCGACGACATGGTGGCCGCCCTCACTGTCGAGGCCATAGGGGGCCTCGCCGAACGAGTTGACCCGAGCCGGCCGGCCATCCTCTTCGGCCATGCCACTATCGGTGACGCCGTGGTGGGCTCAGCCAAGCGAGGCAGCGAGATGTCGATCCGGGCCGTCTTCCACGAGCCTGTTCTCCCTATCGAGGCCGTCGACGAGGAGCCCTGGTCGGCGTCGTTGTGGGGCCACATCCACAAGGCCCAGACGATGGGCCAGCGCAGCCGCTACGTCGGCAGCCCCGACCGCATCGACTTTTCCGAAGAAGGCGAAGAGAAGGGCTTCGCCGTGGTGGACATCGCCGCCGACGGCACCGTGACGGTCGAGACGGTCCCTACGCCGGCCCGGCGGTTCCGTACCGTGCGCATCGGCGACGGGCTCGATATGGGCCCCGAGGCCGACTACGACGCCGACTTGCCGGTCGAGGAAGGCGAGATCGTCCGCGTCGTGCTCGCCCCGGGCGTCGAGGTGGACGAGACAGCGCTACGTTCTGCCGCCCGTTCCCATGGGGTCTACTTGACCGGGATGAGCCGCCAGCCACTCCAACGCGAACTGAAGGCTGGCCAGGTCGCCGTGAGCGAGGGAACAAGCATGACCGACGGGCTCGATCTTTGGATTATCAAAGAGGGCTTAGACCAGGTCACCGCCAATCAGGTCCGCGTCGAGGCCCGCCGCTACATCGCCCAGCTCGGGATCATCGCGCCCGACAAGGCCGGGGCCACAACCGAGAAGAAAGCCGCTTAGAAGGCCAGCCATGAGACTCGCGCAGCTCGAAATGGAAGGCTTCGCCTCCTACCAGATGCCGACGGAGATCGATTTCGACGGCCTCCACTTGGTCGCCATCGTCGGTAACACGGGCTCGGGTAAGTCGTCGGTGCTCGACGCCATCAACTTCGCTGTATGGGGTAAGACCCGGGGCGGGGGGATCGACACCATCGTCAACACCAAGTGCAACGAAGCCAAGGTCCGGTTCACCTTCGAGTTGGGGGGCACGCTCTACCGCGTGAGCCGGGTGCGTTCGCTCGGGAAGAACACCGGCGTCACCTTTGAAGTAGGCGTCGAAGAAGACGAGGCCCTGGTTTGGGAGCCTGTCGGCGACGGGTTGGTCCGGGGAACAGACGATGAGATCCGCCGCGTGCTCGGGATGAACTACGACACGTTCGTGGCCACCGTCTTCTTGGGCCAGGGCGACGCCGACCGGTTCACCGCCGACGCCACCCCCAAAGCTCGGAAAGAGATCTTGGCCGACATTTTGGGCCTCGACGCCTACGGACTGGTGGCCAAGGCTGCCAACGAAGAGGCTCGGCGGCTGAAGGCCACCGGGGCGGCCATCGTGGCCCAAGCTGACGAGATCGACACCCAACTAGCCAACAAGGTGGCTGTTATCGGCGAGCTGGCCGAGGCCAAGGCAAACTGCGTTGGCCTACGGGCAAGGCTCCGGGGTGCCCAGGACCGAGCCAGCGCGCTCCAGCAGGAAGTGGCCGCCCTTGACGCCCGCAAGGACCGCATCGCCCAGCTCAACAAGGACGTTGCGACCCTTAGGGGCAAAAGGGCCGAGGAACGCCAGCGCACGGAGCGCCTGGTGTCAACCGCCGCGAATGCCGTCGAACGCTGGCAGCGTGAGAAGGGCAAAGCCAGCCAGCGCCTCGCGGACGCGCTGGCGGCAGCGTCCGCAGCCACTTCCTTGGCCGGCCGTCGGGGCTCTGTGGCGGTCCAGAAGGCCTCGGCCGATGAAGCCCTGGCTCGTGTCACCGACGAAGAGGTGACCATCAAGGGTGAGCTGGTGGCCCTGAAGGGCGAGATCCTCAACATCGAGGGGCGCCTGCAAGAGACCGACACCCACCTCGATGCCGTCAGCGCCGACAGCACGAGCTCCGTCTGCTACACCTGCGGCCAAGAAGTCGACACGGAACGGCGGGCGGCCCTGATAGGGGCCCTGGCGGCAGAGAGCCGCGACCTCGAAGCCCGCCTGGGCAAGCTGCGCTTTCAGCTGGCAGAGATGGAGGCTCGCCGCTCGGCCAAGCTGGCGGAGCACTCCGCAGCCAAGGAGCGCGTGGCCAAGTTGGACGCTGACCTCAACGGCCTGGTCCGGGCCTACGAACAAGCGGCGGCCAAGGCAGCGGGCCAGGGAGCTGCCGAAGACGACGGCGCCGACATCGACAAGCAGCTGCTGGAGGCCGAAGAGCACCTTGGTGTGGCCAAGAAGGCGCTCGAGGACCTGGGCGGCGACGACCCGGCCGAGGCGGTGCTGGTGGCCCGGGTGGCCGAGAACGAGGCCCTCCTGGCCGGCGGGGCAAGCACGCGGGAGGCCCTCGAACAGGCACGTTCACAAGCCCGGGCAGTGGAACAGGTCCTCCAGGAGGCCACCCGGGAGCAAGGGGCAATGGAAGCCAAGGTCGCCCACTACGACGAGCTGGAGACCAAGCTGGCCGACCTGAGGGCACAGGGGGACCAGCTCCTGGAGGACATCAAGGTGCAAGAGCACCTGGCCACCGCCTTCGGGCGGGACGGCATCCCGGCCATGATCCTGAACAGCGTCGTCGTCGAACTGGACAGCGCAGTGAACGACGTGCTGGCCCGGTTATCCGAGGGCACGCTCGGGGTACGGATAGAGACCCAGCGAGAAAAGAAGACCGGCGGTGTGGCCGACACGCTGGAGGTCATCGTCTCTGATGGTGTAACGGACCGGCCGTACGCCACCTTCTCGGGCGGCGAGCGCTTCAAGATCGACCTGGCCCTCCGGGTGGGGCTGGCCAAGCTGTTGTCCCGGCGTTCTGGTACTCCTATAAGGACCCTGGCCATCGACGAGGGCTGGGGGGCCCTGGACCCGGACGGCGTCCAGGCGATGATCGAGTGCCTCCATGCCCTGGCAGCGGATTTTGACTGCCTCATCACGATCAGCCATGTCCCTGCCGTAGCCGACGGTTTCGCCACTCGCCTTGTTGTCACCAAAACCCCCTTCGGGTCCGCAATCGAAGTCTGTGTCTAGGCAGTGTGTGAGCTGCCCCGGGGCCGGCGCACGTGGGCGCCCCCGATCGGTCGTAACGGATATGTCTGAGATCTTCGCCTCCAGCGTCGCCGGTTACCGGTGCTCGCACGTGCACAGCACGCCCGAAGACGCCGGCGCCTGCGCTCGCAAACGTGTCGCCGACGTGCCGCAGCTGCTGGCGATCTCCCAGCAGCCGGCCATGGTCCTCGTTGGCAACGGGGACGACTGGTGGGAGTGGGGCACGCTGCCCCCGTCAGAAGTACTGGCTGCGCACGAGCACGCCCCGTTGCCGGCGCAGCGTTACAGCGCCGGCCAGACCAGGCGGTTCGCGTACTACGAGTTCTGCTCGTGCGGAGCACAACGGTCGGTCCTCGTCGACGGCCAAGAGAGCACCTTCGGCGAGTGGCGGTACCGCCCACGGCTGGTGGCCGAGCTGTCGACGCCTGGGCTGACGGCCGACTGAACACGGGGCCGGCGCACGTGGGCGCATCTGATCGGTCGTATTGAGTATGACCAAGACGAGCAGGTCCACTCTCAGCCGGCACCCCACCAG
>JAKACE010000186.1 GCA_021821705.1 Actinomycetes bacterium
CCCGCGACCCGAGCGATCTGGCCCTTGGTCTCGGTCTCGCGGGCCAGCTCCTTGAGGCTGCCGACAGCCGCCTCGACGGCAGACTCGATGCCCCGGCGCAGCGACATGGGGTTGGCACCGGCGGCCACGTTGCGCAGGCCCTCACGGACCATGGCCCAGGCCAGCACGGTGGCGGTGGTCGTACCGTCACCGGCGACGTCGTCGGTCTTCTTGGCCACTTCCTTGACCAGCTCGGCGCCGACCTTCTCGTAGGGGTCCTCCAGGTCGATCTCCTTGGCGATCGACACACCGTCGTTGGTGATGGTGGGCGCCCCCCACTTCTTCTCCAGCACGACGTTGCGGCCCTTGGGGCCCAACGTCACGCGGACTGCGTCCGCCAGCTGGTTCATGCCCTTCTCCAGGGCACGGCGGGCTTGTTCGTCAAATGCAATCAGCTTGGGCATCGGTCCTATGCTCCCTCCGTTGGGCTGACCGGTTCCCCGGTCCCGTCTGCGTTAGCACTCACACACGTCGAGTGCTAACAGTACACCGCAACGGGCGGTTCGCGCGCAAGCTGTGCCCGCCGAGCCCTGAAAAAGCGATGAGACCGGCGCCGCTGCGCGCCCAGGGGCGCTGGTCGCCCGCCCCTGCGCCTACTGGCCGCCGGCGACGGCAGGCACCACGGAGACGGTGCAACCGGCCGGTGTCGGCGTGCCCAGGCCGTCGAGGAACCTGATGTCCTCCTCACCCATGAAGACGTTGACGAACCGGCGCAGGCCGCCGCCCTCGTCGAACAGCCGCTCAGCGAAACCGGGGTGAGCGGATTCGAGCGCCCGCAGGGCCTCCCCGACGGTCGCCGCCTCCACCTCCACCTCGCCTGCGCCGCCGGAGAGGGACCTGAGCTGGGTGGGGATACGGACTTTGACGCTCATCTGGGCGTGTCTCCTGAGAGGTGCGGGAACCTGGAACGGGCCACCACCGGGCCCCGGGCGGCCGGCAAGGTGGTCACTGCCAGTCTGCCACGTGCACGGCGGCCTGGAAGGCCTCGAGGTTCGGCGCCACCGTCACCGTCGGCCCGCAGGTGGCGGACACCGCGTCCAGCGTCTTCAGGCCGTTACCGGTGATGTAGGCAACCACCCTCTCGTTGGGCTTGACCACTCCGGCGGCGGCCAGCTTGGCGAGGACGGCGACCGTCACCCCGCCGGCCGTCTCGGCAAAGACGCCCTCGGTGCGGGCCAGGAGCTTGATGCCCTCCACGATCTCCTCGTCGGTGACCGCTCCGACCGCACCCCCCGAACGCCTGACCTCGTCGAGGGCGTAACCTCCGTCCGCCGGGTTCCCGATGGCCAGAGACTTGGCGATGCCCGTCGGCTTGACCGGCTTCACGAACTCCGCCCCGGTGGCGAAGGCATCGGCGACAGGCGAGCACCCGGTCGCCTGAGCTCCCGAGATGCGCACGTGTGGCTCCTCGTCGAGCAGGCCGACCTTGTGCAGCTCGCGGAAGCCCTTGGCGATCTTGGTGAGCTGGCTGCCGGAAGCGATCGGGACGACAACGTGGTCCGGTGCGCTCCAGCCGAGCTGCTCGGCAACCTCGAAGGCGAGGGTCTTGGAGCCCTCGGCGTAGTAGCTGCGCACGTTGACGTTGACGAAGGCCCAGGTGGGGTAATCGCTCGCCAGCTCGGCACACAGCCGGTTGACGTCGTCGTAGTTGCCGTTGAGCGCGACGAGGTAACCGCCGAACACGCCGGTCGACACCACCTTGGGCAGCTCGAGGTCAGCGGGTATGCACACCACCGAGCGCATGCCCGCCCTGGCCGCATGGGCGGCGACGGAGTTGGCCAGGTTGCCCGTGGACGCGCAGGCGGCGACCTTGAAGCCGAGCTCGCGTGCCCTGGTCAGCGCCACCGACACCACCCGGTCCTTGAACGAGCCGGTGGGGTTGACGGTGTCGTTCTTCACCCACAGGTCCGACAGCCCGAGCTCGGCGCCGAGCCGGTCGGCACGCAGGAGCGGCGTCATGCCCGCACCGAGGTCGACGGCGCCCTCGGCCCCGGCTGGCAGCAGGTCGGCATAGCGCCAGATGGTCCTCGGCCCGGCGGCGATGCGCTGGCGCGACGTCGACGCCGCTATCGCCTCGTAGTCGTAGACGACCTCGAGCGGGCCGAAGCACCACTCGCACACGTGCAGCGCCTCGGCCGGGTACGAGCGCGCACATTCACGGCAACGAAGTCCCTCAACGAACGGCACACTGCCTCCTCATCGGCTCGGGCATTGGCACCATGCGCCGCCCGGCCCACCGGCCGAGCCCACTGGTTGCCGCGGCGTCGTCGGGCCCGTCCCTCAGCCGCTCTGGATGATGTCACCCATGTTAGGACCGGTGTGGCACTCCCGCCAACCATTACCAGCGCCCGTTGACTGCCGGCGTGGTGCACCCCGACGGCATGGCAGAGTGGGCCGGTGCTGAGGAGCTACGGGCCTTGCTCGTTCGGTGCCGGGCAACTGGCCGCCCTCAAGCGGGCGGTGGGCACCAGCGTCTCGGTGTGCATACCGGCCCGCGACGAGCAGGCGACCGTCGGCCAGGTCGTCGGGGCCGTGCACGCCGAACTGGTCGAGCGCTGCGGACTGGTCGACGAACTGGTGGTGGTGGACGACGGCTCGACCGACTCGACAGGCCGGGTGGCGACAGAGGCGGGTGCCGTCGTCGTCGCCCAGGGCGCAGCCGGCAAGGGCCGGGCCATGCGCCTCGGCCTGGACCAGACCCGGGGCGACATCGTCGTCTACCTGGACGCCGACATCGAGGACTTCGACCCAGGTTTCGTCGTCGGCCTGGTCGGGCCACTGCTGTCGAACCCGGACGTCGTCTTCGCCAAGGCCTCCTACAGGCGCCCACTGGCGGGCCGTCCCGGTGAAGGGGGACGGGTCACCGAACTGGCCGCCAAACCGCTACTGCGCATCCTGTTCCCCGAGCTGGCCGCCTTCGACCAGCCCCTGGCCGGCGAGGTGGCCGGGCGCCGGGCACCCCTGGAGAAGCTCGAGTTCGAGCCTGGCTACGGGGTGGAGGTCGCCATGCTGATCGACCTGGTGAGCAGCTACGGGCTCGGCGCCCTGGCCCAGTGCGACCTGGGAGAGCGCCGCCACCGCAACCGCCCCCTGGCCGAGCTGTCCCCCCAGTCCGAGACCGTCATCCGAACGGTCCTAGCCCGAGCAGGCTGGCCGGGGCCGCCCTGAGGCGGGCCGCCACTGCCTGCCTGGCCCGGTGGCACCGGCGGCGCCTGCCAGGCGCGTGCCCGGGCCGGGCGCCCTCCGGCGGGCACCGATGCAGGCACAAGAGGTGGCGGAGGTCGGACCGGGACGCTTCCGGGGGCCGGGTCAGGCCGGTGCACCCGCACTACGCCCGCCTCTCCCACCGGCCAGGCCGTCGGCCAGCTCCCGCAGCACAGCCAGGGCACCCTCGGGCCCCTCGACCATCACGTCGACGGCACCGGCCAGCGCTTGGGGTTGTTCGGCGCTGCTGGCACCGATGGCCAGGGTCGTCTTGCCCTCTCGGCGGGCCTTGGCCAGGGCGGCGAAGGCCGGCAGGTCGCCGGTATCGTCGCCTATGAAGCACACGGCGTCCAGGCCGGCGGCCGCGTCCTCGACCACCGTCCCCTTGTCGGCCCTCAGTGGGGGCAGCAACTCCACCGAGAACCGCCCCGGCTGAGCGAGCAGCCCTGTCCCAGCCGCGGCCTCGGCCGCCCAGGCGGCCACCAGGCCGGCCAGCTCCGGGCGGCGCCGGAAGTGCAGGGCGACGGCAAGCCCCTTGCGTTCGACTTCGACACCTGCGGGTACTTCTGCCGCCGCCCGCCGGGCGGTGCTCGAAACCGCCTCCTGCCAGGCCAGGGCGGCCGGAGCTACCTCGAGACGACCGTCACGCAGCGACTCCAGGCCGTAAAGGCCGAACAGCGCCACGGTAGGCAGGCCGGGCAGGCGGTCACCCAGGTACGCGACCGGCCTGCCCGAGACCACGGCAACCATCCCCAGGCTGGTGGCCAAGCTCGCCAGGACTGCGCTCACCCCCGGAAGGGCGACAGCCCGGGACGGGTCCTCGACGATGGCAGACAGAGTGCCGTCGAAGTCGGTCAGCACGCCCGAGCGCCCGGGGCGCTCCCACCACGCCGACCAGTCCACAGGCGGCGGGGGCCCGCTCACCCGCCGCCCGCCCTCACGTGTAGTTGGGTGGGACCTGGTTGGAGATGTCCTCGCCGATCACGACGATAACCTCGGCCTGACCGAGCAGGTTGGAAGGCACGGCCGAGGCGTCCGAGGGCGACGCCACACGCACGCCTGATGCCGGCACCTGGAGCTGTTGGGCGATGTCGGCGGCGTTGACACGGTACGGCGAGCTGCTGTAGAGCACCTGGGAGGTCCTGATCGACGACGACGTGGCGTTGTAGGGAGCCAGCGTGTCGTAACCCTCCCCCTGCAGCTTTTTCTGAAAGTAGAGCGCCCCGTGGGCGGTGGTCCACCCGTTGAGCACCAGCACCTTGACCGACGAGGGGGGAACGGTCGTGGTGGTCGTCGGCGGCAGCGTCGTGGCAGGCACCGTCGTGGTGGCGACGGCATGGTGGGCCACGGTGGTGCTCGGCTCGGTGGCCGCTGTGACCTTTGGAGCAACGCCCTGACGAGCCAGCACCGCCACCCCCACGGCCAGGCCCACGAGCACGACGAGGAAAGCTCTGAACGGCTTCGCCACCGCGGCAGGGTGCCGACCTCCGGGCCCGGCGGGTGGTCGCCCGCCGGCCGGCGGCGGGGGCGGCACGGGGGCCTGATCGCTCATCTCGGACGGTGCCAGCCGGCTGGCCGGGCACCCATCGTCGCCCAGCGGCGACGGTCCTTGGCCCTTCTAACGCGACGCACAACCAGTGGATCGTAGTCCTCGGCCTCCGGCATGGCCACAAGCTCGGCCAGCATCTGGTTGTAGCGCGCCAGCGTCACGGCCAGCCGGGTACGCACCACCTCGGTCTTGGTACGCCCCTCGAGCCACCA
>JAKACE010000187.1 GCA_021821705.1 Actinomycetes bacterium
CCCGTCGTGGACGGCGATCGTGTGGCCCACCATGTCGGGGATGATGGTGGAGCGCCGCGACCAGGTCTTGATCACGCGCTTCTCGTTGCGGCTGTTCAGGTCGTCCACCTTGCGCAGCAGGTGGCCGTCGACGAACGGGCCCTTTTTGAGGCTACGGGGCATTCAATTACCTCCTGGCGCCGCGTCCCCGGCGGCGACGGATGATCAGGCTGTCGGATGGCCGGTGCGAACGCCGGGTGCGGCCCTCTGGGCGGCCCCACGGGGAAACCGGGTGGCGGCCACCAGATGTCTTGCCCTCACCACCACCGAGCGGGTGGTCGACCGGGTTCATGGCCACGCCGCGGGTCTGGGGGCGGACACCCTTCCAACGGTTGCGCCCAGCCTTGCCGATCTTGACCAGCTCTGCCTCGGCGTTGCCGACCTCACCCAGGGTCGCACGGCAGTCGATCGGGACGCGGCGCATCTCGGTGGAGGGGAGCCGCAGGGTGGCGAAGTCACCCTCCTTGGCGACCAACTGGACGCTGGAGCCGGCGCTGCGGGCCAGCTTGCCGCCACCGCCAGGCTTGAGCTCGACGTTGTGCACGACCGAACCTACAGGGATATAGCGCATGGGCAGGGCGTTGCCTGGCCGGATATCGGCACCCTGGCCGTTGCGCAGCACGTCGCCGACCGCCACCCGGTTCGGGGCGAGGATGTAGCTCTTCTCACCGTCGTGGTAGTGCAGGAGGGCTATGCGGCAGTTGCGGTTGGGGTCGTACTCGATGCTGGCAACGGTGGCCGGGACGCCGTCCTTGGCCCGCTTGAAGTCCACGATCCGGTACTGGCGCTTGTGGCCGGCGCCGCGGTGGCGCGCCGTCTTGCGACCGTAGGCGTTGCGACCGCCCGAGCTGGGCTTGGGTACGGTCAACGAACGCTCGGGGCGGTCCTTGGTGATCTCGGTGAACGCCGAGACGGTCTGGAAACGACGGCCGGCGCTTGTCGGTTTACGGGAACGGAGCATCGGTACCCTTAGCTGGTCTCGAACAACGGGATCGACTGGCCGGCAGCGAGGGTGACGAACGCCCGCTTGGTGTCCGGCCGCTTGCCGTACGTGGGTTGCCTACGGTTGCGCTTGCGCTTGCCCGGTCGGTTGAGGGTGTTGACCTTGACGACCCGGACGTTGAAGACCTTCTCGACCGACCGGCGTATCTCCACCTTGTTGACCTGGGTCGGCACCACGAACATGTAGACGCCCCGCTCGCTCAGGGAGTAGGACTTCTCCGAGACGATCGGGCGGACGATGACGTCGCGCGGGTCTTCCATCAGGCTTCCTCCTCCGTTGCGGCGCTGTCGTCGGCGCCTGCGCCTCCGGCCTCGGCGGCGGCCGGAGCCGGGGCGGTGCCCTGCGACGGAGCCGGGGAGGTGCCATCCGGTGCCTCGGACCACGTCGCCTCGCCGGGCAGGGTGCGGCGGGTGAACACGACCGTGTCCGAGCAGAGCACGTCGTAGGCCGACAGCTCCCCGACGAGCACCAGGTCGACGTCACCCAGGTTGCGGAAGCACTTGAAAACCTGCTCGTCCTGGCGCGACAGCACCACCAGGGCCCTGCCCCGCACGCCGAGCGCCGCCAGGGCGGCCACGGCCGACTTGGTCTTGGGGGTGTCGAAGTCCCAACTGTCCACCACCACCACGTCGCCGGACGAGGCCCGGTCGGACAGTGCGCAGCGCAGGGCCAGCTGGACCATCTTGCGGGGGGTGCGCTGGCGGTAGCTGCGGGGCTTGGGGCCGAGCGCTATGCCGCCTCCTGCGTAGTGGGGAGCACGGGTGCTGCCCTGGCGGGCGCGCCCGGTGCCCTTCTGCTTGAACGGCTTGGCCCCACCGCCGGAAACCTCGGCCCGGGTCTTGGTGCTCTGGGTCCCGGCCCGGGCGGCGGCCAGTTGTGCCGTCACCACCTGGTGCATCAGAGGGACGTTGGGCTGCACCTCGAAGTACTGCGGGTCGAGCTCGACGGAGCCTTTGACGCCACCGTCGACCGACCGCACCTCAACGCGGGTCATTTGCCTCCCTTCACGGCGTCCCGGATGACCACCACGCCGCCGCGGGGGCCGGGAACGGCACCCTTGAGCAGGAGGAGGTTGCGCTCGGGGTCGGCGGAAACCACTTCGAGGTTGAGGGTCGTCACCCGCTCGTTGCCGAGACGGCCGGCCATGCGGGTGCCCTTGAACACGCGGGCGGGCGTGGCACATGCCCCGATCGAGCCGGGAGCCCTGTGGTGCTTGTGGTTGCCGTGGCTGGCACCCTGGCCCTTGAAGTTGTGGCGCTCGATGCCGCCGGCGAAGCCGCGGCCCTTGCTCGAGGCGGTTACGTCGACCTTGTCGCCGGCGCTGTAGACGTCGACGCCGATCTCCTGGCCAACCTCGTAGGACTCGCAGTCCTCCACTCTCAGCTCGACCAGCTTGCGGCCGGGAGCCACCTGAGCTTTGGCGAAGTGCCCACCGAGGGGCTTGTTGACGGTGTTGGGCCGCCGGGACCCATAGGTCACTTGGAGCGCGGAGTACTTGTCCCGCTCCGGGGTCTTTACCTGGACGACGCGCACCGGTGTGACCCTCACCACGGTGACGGCTATCTGGCGCTGGCTCTCGTCCCAGATCTGGGTCATGCCGACTTTTTCGCCGACAAGCGCTCTTTTAGGGGCCTTAGCGGGCATTTGGTCCTCTTACACGCAGACGCTCCGCTCGGGGGTCCCGGGCGGAGCTCGTTTCACGTTTGTGCCACGGGGTCCCCGCCGGCCCGGAGGGCGGCAGGCGGCCATGGACGTCGGTTACACGGCTCGGCCAGTATAGCCACCCCCGGCGGGAGTGCAAACCGCCCTGGCAGTGGCCGCCTTAGCCGGCCGTGCGCCCGCCCTCCACGTAGCGGTCCCACCACGGGCGCAGGTCGGTGCCGCACCAGGTGCTGAGGTGGCGGCAGAGGTCGTCGCTGGTCGCTGCCCGTCCTGCGAACCTGCGGTGCCAGTCCGCCAGGGCTGCCCGCAGGTGGCCGGCCCCGCCGGCCTGGTAGGCGACCCCCGCCAGCAGGCGTGCCCCGCCGGCGTACGCCTCCCTCGGGGTGTGCCGTGCCCAGGGGTGCCACGGCCTCAGCTCGAGGGGCGTCTCGTCCAGGCCCAGCTCCGCTGACGCGAAACGGGCCTCGGTGGCCCGGGACGACGCCGTGGCCCAGGTGGCCATGGCCTCGTCCATCCAGCCGTCCCGGGCCCCGGCCGGCTTGACCCCGCGGCCGAACCAGCTGTGGAAGATCTCGTGCTCGAGGGCGGCCTCGCTGGCGGTGGTGGCGCCGTCGTACTCCATGCCCCTCCCGGGGCCCCACAGCACGGCCAGGAAGCTGTCCCCGTGCGCCCAGTCCCCGTAGCGGGACCCGAAGTACGAGAGCCAGGCGCAGGTGTCGGCGGCGGCGGCGCCGACGTCCGCCGCCGCCTCGGGCAGGGCCGCAACCGTGACCTCCAGGGTGCGGGCGCCGCAGCGAGCCTCCGAGCGCGCCGTGGCGACCTGGTCGGCGGGAGCTACGACGAGCATCGGAGATAAAGAGGTATAGCTGGCGGGGTAGCGCACCGCCCACGAGCGGCCGGCACCGAGCTCCTCGACCTCGCCGTTGGCCAGCAGCAGGTGGGGACGGCCCGTACCCGCCACCTCGACGTCCAGCTCCAGCGAGAAGTGGTCGTGGCAGAGGTTGGCGGGCAGCCACATCTCCAGGTACCGCCCCGGCTCGAGGTCGGACATCCACAGGTCGAAGCGCACTCCGTCGCCGGCAGGTGCCCAGTCCAGGGGCTCGGCACCGGTGGCCGCCGGCCGGCTCAGGCGGTAGCGCAACCGGAGCAGGTGGCGGCTGCGGGCCTCGCACTCGACGTCCACCGCCCTCATGCGGGCGTCTTCGCCGGCACCGGTGGCGCGGTGGCGCACGGCCTCCACTGGCAGGCGCACCTCGTCGAGGAACACCTCGTCGACCTCCTGGCGGAGGTCGAAAAGAGGGCGCCCGGGCGCCTCGCCCAGCTGCAGCTCCACAGTGGCCTCGACGTCGGCCTGACGGGTGGAGGTGTCGAAACGAACCCGCGCCCGAGCCCGGCCTATGTCGACGGGGACCAGGAGGCCCCCCTCGGCCGGTACCGGGGGCGGCGCACCACCCGCCCCTGGGGCTGGGTCGCTCGAGGACAGTCCGGTCGCTGCTGGCATTGACTGCACGGTACCGTTGGCAGCTGGAGGCACCGTGCAAATGTGCCGATAGGGACATGAGCAGCTGCTGCAGGAGCGGCGGCCCGCCGGGGGAAGCTATGTCTGACAGAGCCGAGAGGTCCGGGCACCCTGACCGGAGGCGGTGGGCCCTGGCCACCATCACCCTGGCCGTCAACCTCGGCAGCTTCGTTTTCCTCGCCCTGGTGGCGCGTTCGTCCGGGCCCTCGGTCTTCGGAGGCCTGGCCGCCTTGGCCGGCCTGGCCCTTCTCTTCGAGGTCCCGGCCAACGCCCTGCAGGTGGCAGTGGGCAACCGGGTAGGCGGCGCTCCTCTCGCCGTTCGGGCACTGCTCCTGGACGCCTCGGTGTTGGGCGCCGGAGCCTGCGCCGTGTTCCTGGCCCTCTCGCCGCTCGTCCAGGCTTTCCTCCACCTGCCCACGTTGACGGCCGCCCTGCTGCTCGGAGGCTACGCCCTGCCCATAGGCGTGAGCGTGGTCCCCAAGGGTGTTCTGGCCGGCACCGGCCGCCTCTCGACCCTGGCCGCCGGGCTGCTGTCGGGGGCCCTGGTCAAGATCGTGCTCGGGGTCGTGCTCGTCCGGAGCGCAGGTGGCATCGAGGGGGCCTTCCAGGCCATGGTCTGGGGAGAGGTGGTGACGGCCGCCGTCGTGCTGGTCGGGCTGCGCCGGCTTCCCCGCTCGGGGGTCAGCGCCCTCCAAGGGACCAAGGCAGCGGCCGCCAAGGCCGACGAGGCGGACGGCACCGGTGCTGCCCCGGCTCGCATGAACCGGGTTTCAG
>JAKACE010000188.1 GCA_021821705.1 Actinomycetes bacterium
CGTGGAGGCGGCCGACGTGCGTCACGTGCTCCTCGCGCCCGTAGCCCGAGGGACGGCCCTGCGAGGGCCGGCGCTACGGATGCTGCGCTTCGGCGGCGCCTGCGGTGCCCTGGTCGGTGCGGTGGCGTCCGTCCTCGCCTATCGGCGCCTGGGCGGCCAGTGGCCCGCCTGGGCCGCCACTGGCGCGGTGGCAGGCGCACTTGTCGTCACCGGCGCCCTGGGGGCGGCCATGATCGTCTCTGGCGCCCGCCTCGGGCGGGTGGTCTCGGGCGTGCTCGCCCTCGCCTGCCTGGCCTGGGCTGGTGCCGACCTGGCCACAGCCAGGGCGACGTCGCCGTTCAGCCTGCTCGGGGAGCTCGCTCTCTGGCCGTTGCACTGGAGGCCGGCCGGCCTGGTGGGTGGTGCGGTGGCGCTCGGTCTGGCGGTGGCCGGGCCTGCGCTCGTCGGGCGCACTTCGGTGGAGGCGTCGGAGAGGCGCGCCAGCTTGGCGGGCCAGCTCCGTTTCGCCGCCACGGTGCGCGACATGCGGACGGTCGTCGTGCTGCGCAGGCAGCTGTCCCAGGACAGGCCCCGATCGCGCCCGTGGGCCGGCCTGCGCGCCCCGAGTACACGACGCCCGGGTGGGGGGCCGGTCGCGGGCCGCCACCCGGGCGTGCCTGCGGCGGCGCGGTCCCAGGGCTCGGGTGCCGCTTCCTGGCGGCGGGGCTGGCACGGCTATCTACGCTTCCCGGCGGTGCGCCTGGGCCGCCTGGTCGTGCTGGGCGCCGGCGCGGGGGCGGCGGCCTTCGGCGCCTGGCGGGGGACGACGCCGCTGGTGTTCGTGGCCGGCCTGGCGCTCTACGTCGCCGGGCTGGACGTGGTCGAGCCGATGGCGCAGGCCGTCGACCACCCGTCGCTCATGGAGACGTACCCCCGGCCTCGGGGAGCGGTCCTGGCCAGCCTCCTCTGGCCTGCGGCGGTGGCAATGCTGGCGGTGACGGCGGCCGGGGCTGTGACCGCGGCTGCCCTGGCAGGTGGGGGAGGCGGGGCGGTGGCGACCGCCGCTGTCATGTGGGCCCCGGCTTCGTTGGCCGGCCTCGCCGGTGCCGTCGTCAGCACTGTCCAGGGGCCACCGCCGCTGCTGTCCGAGAGCAACATGCTGATGCCTCCGGAGGCCGTCGGGGCACGGGTGGCGGTCAGGACGCTCTGGCCGCCTCTGGTCTCAACCGTCGGTGTGCTGCCCGTCTTCGCCGCCCGGGGGGCACGGGGCGCGGCCGGGGCGGCAGGAGCCGGGGTGGCCGTCCTGGTGCTGGTGGCGCTGGTCGTGGTGTGGGTGCGCTACCACGACCCCATCCACGAGGCGGTGAAGGAGGCGCTCAGCGCCCCGGGCGCCGGCGCGTCTACGACGGGCCACCCGGGGAGATAGCACTACCGTCTCTGGTCGGCTGAAACCGCAGGCAGGCCGGTTCAGTGCGATTCCCGGCTGACCGCTGAACCGCTGGAGCCGACAAGGAAGTCAAGGTCCGCCCCGGTGTCAGCACCCTGGACGTGGTCGACGTAGAGACGTTGCCAGCCCCGCAGCGGCTTGGCGAAGCCGTCGAGGGTCGCCTGGCTCGGCTGCCGGGCGGCGAGCTCGTCCGGGGGCACCTCCAGGTCGATCCTGCGGGCCTCGACGTCCAAGGAGATCCAGTCGCCGGTCCGCACCAGGGCGAGGGGCCCTCTGCTGGCTGCCGCGGGGGTCACGTGGAGGCCAACGGTGCCGTAAGCGGTGCCGCTCATCCTGCCGTCACAGATGCGGACCATGTCCCGGGCACCTTTGTCGAGGACCTTCTTGGGCAGGGGCATGTTGGACACCTCCGGCATGCCGGGGTAGCCCTTGGGGCCGCAGCCTCGCAGCACCATCACGCTGTCCTCGTCGATGTCCAGGTCGGGGTCGTCGACCCGGGCGTGGAAGTCCTCGATGGAGTCGAACGCCACCGCTCGTCCCCGGTGCCTGAGAAGGTGCGGCGAGGCCGCCGCAGGCTTGATTATGGCGCCGCCGGGCGCCAGGCTGCCGCGGAGCACTTTGATGCCGGCGTGGGCCTGCAGCGGTTCGCCGATCGGGTGGATGACGTCGCTGTCCCAGATACGGGCCTCGTCCAGGTGCTCGACCAGGGGCCGGCCGGTGACGGTGAGTGCCTCGGGGTCGAGCAGGTGGCGCACCTCGCGCAGCACGGCGAGGAAACCACCGGCCCGGTGGAAGTCGTCCATCAGGTACCGCCCTGCCGGGCGGAGGTTGACCAGGAGCGGGACCTCGGCCCCTATACGGTCGAAGTCGTCGAGGGTGACGTCGATGCCGAGCCTCCCGGCGATGGCCAGCAGGTGCACCACCGCGTTGGTGGACCCTCCGATGGCGGACAGGGCGACGATCGCGTTGTGGAACGACCCCCGGCTGAGGAACGTGCTCGGGCGGCGGTCCTCGGCCACCAGTTGCACCGCAAGCCGGCCACTGGCGTGAGCAGCTTTGAGCAGGCGGCTGTCGGGCGCCGGCGTGCCGGCGACACCGGGGATGACTGTCCCGAGCGCCTCGGCGACCAGAGCCATGGTCGAAGCGGTGCCCATCGTGTTGCAGTGCCCGTGGGAGCGTATGGTGGCCTGCTCGGACTCGAGGAACTGCTGCTGGTCCAGGGTGCCGGCCCTGACCTCCTCGCTGAGCCGCCAGACATCCGTTCCGCAGCCGAGCGCCTCGCCCTGGAAGTGGCCGGTGAGCATCGGCCCACCCGGCACCACGACGGCGGGCAAGTCGACGCTGGAGGCGGCCATGAGCAGGGAAGGGATGGTCTTGTCGCAGCCACCCAAGAGCACTAGCCCGTCGATCGGGTTGGCTCTGAACATCTCCTCCATCGCCATGGCGGCCATGTTGCGCCACAGCATGGCGGTGGGCCGGACCTGGGTCTCCCCGAGGGAGACAACGGGTAGCTCGAGCGGCGTCCCCCCGGCCTCGTATACGCCGTCCCTGACGGACCTGGCCACCTCGCCGAGGTGGGAGTTGCACGGGGTCAGGTCGGAGGCGGTGTTGGCGATGGCGATCTGCGGTCGCCCGGCGAAGGTGCTGTCCGGCAGGCCTCGGCGCATGAACGAACGGTGGATGTAGGCGTTGCGGTCGTCGCCGGCGTACCACCCGGCGCTGCGGAGCTCCTGGGCCATTGCTCTCCGATCCTCGCCTCGGCTCGGGTTGGAGGAGGCGCGACAACCATAGATAGCGCGAACTGTTCCAGGATGCGTACCAACGCCCTAGAGGCTGCGCCGCCACTTCTCTGCATGGCGCAGGCGCGACTCCAGTTGCTGCAGTGTGGCCTCGGTGACCTTGCGGATGCCGGTCAGCCGGTTGAGCTCGGCGTTCACCCTGGCGTGGGCCCAGCCGGTCTTGCGGACCAGGTCGGCGGCAGCGTAGGTGTTCTCCTCGCGCAACTTGGCCTTCAGCTCCTTGCGGGTCAGCGCCGATGCCGGGGCGTCGGCACGGGGCACCTCGGCGAGGGCCGGCGCATGCAATTCGACCAGGAGGGAGGGGTCCTCCTGCTCGGCAGGGTCATGGTCGTCAAGCTCGACGAGCCCGGGCACAGGGGTGGCCTCGGTACCGGTGGCCACCGCCGAGATGGCTGCGAAGAGGGAGAGCTGGTCGGCGCCCTCCTCGGCCGGGACGGCTGCCGCGAGGTCGTCGGTGCCCTCTTCCTGCTCGGGGCGGCTCTCGCGGCGCAGGCTGTGCCTGCGGGTCTCGGCTATCTGTAAGGCGCGGGCGCGCAGGCGGGGGTCGTCTGGTATGTAGAGGTACGAGCGCTGGTTCGGCACGCCAGGCACCCAGCGCACGAGGCGGCCGACTGCCTGGCGGAAGAACAGCTCGGTGGTCGTGGTGGTGGCGAAGACCCCGACCCGCAGGCGGGGTATGTCCACGCCCTCCGACACCATGCGCACGGCCACCAGCCATGGCTGGTCGGAGGAGCGGAAGGCGGCTATGCGGGCGGAGGCACCGGCGTCGTCCGAAGTGGCGACAACCGCCCTCGCACCGAAGCGCCACGACAGTTGCCTGGCGATCCCTCGGGCGTGGTCCTGGTCCGTGGCGATCACCAGGCCTCCGGCATCGGGGTGGGTGCGCCGCAACTCGCCAAGGCGCTCGTGCGCCGCCCGCAGCACGGTGGGCAGCCAGTCGCCCTCCAGGGAGAGGGCGGTGCGCAGGCGCTGGTTTGCCAGGTTGCTTGTCAGCGGGTCGTCGAAACTGGCGGCGTACGTTGAGCCGTCGGGGGCGCTCCATTCCATCTCACCACCGGTGCGGGGGAAGAAGACCGGCCGCACTACCCTGCGCTCGGCCAGAGCGTCGCCGTAGCCGTACTCGAAGTCAGGCGCGGCCACGTCCATCTGGTAGCGCACGAACGGGATCGCCATGGTGTCGGAGCGGAACGGCGTGCCCGAGAGCGCCAGGCGCCGCCCCGCTCCCTCGAAGGCCTGGCGGACGGCGTGGCCCCAGGCCCTGTCGTCGCCGGCGTGGTGGATCTCGTCGAATATCACCATCGCCCCACGTGAGAGCCGGGACAGGACGGCGGCGCTGGTGGCCACCTGCTGATAGGTGGTTACGATCCCGTGCATGTCCGCAGGCAGGGCACCGTCTGCCGGCGTCCACGCCGGGTCGAGGTGGAAGCCCAGCTCGGTCGCCGCTCTGGCCCATTGGGTCTTCAGGTGGGCGGTCGGGGCCACTACTACAAGGCGGCCCGGGTGCTCGTGCAGCCAGTGGGCGGCCGCCGCCAAGGCGAACGTCGTCTTGCCTGCGCCCGGGGTGGCCACGGCCAGGAAGTCGGGCTCAGCGCTGCTGTTGAACTGCTCCAGGGCCTCCTTTTGCCAGGGGCGTAGGCGGAGCGGGCGGGGCACGGGAGGTCAGCGAAGCCGGGGTGGGGGAGGTCCAGTATGGCATGGACCGACCGGCTGGGCGCGGACCGCCAGGGGGCGGCGGCAGGCTCGTCCGGGGAGCTGGACGACGG
>JAKACE010000189.1:0-669 GCA_021821705.1 Actinomycetes bacterium
CGCCGACGTCGCCCGCATCGCTCTGCCCCTTCTCGCCTACTTCGCCATCATGTGGTCCGGGGCCTTCCTGCTGGGGCGCCGCATCGGCCTTCCCTACGAGCGCACGGCCACCTTGGCCTTCACAGCCGCAGGCAACAACTTCGAGTTGGCCATCGCCGTGGCCATCGGGGTGTTCGGGGTAACGAGTGGCGAGGCCCTGGCCGGCGTGGTCGGGCCCCTCATCGAGGTGCCCGTGCTCGTCGCCCTCGTCTATGTGGCCCTCTGGGCCCGCAAGCGTTACTACCCCCCGCGCCGGGCCGACCTGGAGGGAGCCGACCGATGAGCGACAAACCGGTCGTGCTCTTCCTCTGCATCCACAACTCGGGGCGCAGCCTGGCCGCCAGGGTCCTGCTGGACCACTACGCCAAGGGACGGGTCGAGGTACGCTCGGCCGGCTCCGAACCGGGCGACCGGCTCAACCCGTCCGTGGTTGCCGTCTTGCAGGAGAGGGGCCTGGACACCTCGAGAGAGTTCCCCAAGCCCCTCACCGATGACGACGCAAGAGCCGCCGATGTCGTCGTAACCATGGGCTGTGGCGACACGTGCCCCTACTACCCGGGCAAGCGCTATGTCGATTGGGAGCTCCCCGACCCTGCCGGCCTGCCCGTCGAGCAGGTACGGCCCATCGTC
>JAKACE010000189.1:679-2961 GCA_021821705.1 Actinomycetes bacterium
TGGCCGAGCTGACCGGCTAGTGCTAGTACACGACATAGCGCTGAGAGGCGGCGCAGGCAATCGGTCCCGCCTGGTCGGGCAGCCACCATCGGCCACCGCCAGGAGGCACCGTTGTCCGGCTTCACGCTGCGCTGACACGCCGGTAGCGGCGCAACGCCAACGGTACGCAGACAGCGGTGACCAGGATGCACCATCCCACCATGGCGACGACCGGGTGCTCGAGGGGCCAGGAGCCGGTGGAGGACGTGCCCTGGCACACCTGGCGCACTGCCGCCACGAGAGTGGACAGCGGGTCCCACTCGCCGATCACCCTGGGCACCTCCTTCATCCCCGAAATGGGCACGAAAGTCCCCGCCAGGAACGACAGGGGTAGCATGACGGCAAAGCCGAGCCCCTGCATGGCGTCGCTGCTCCGCACCAGCATGCCCATGAGGACACCGAACCAGGTGAACGCGCACAGCCCGAGGGCGATGAGCCCAACCAGTTCGAGCGACTTGGCACCAGTGAGATCGGGACGCCACCCCAGCGCAAGGCCGATCCCGATGACAATGGCCATGCCAAGTACCTGCTCGATCATCTGGCCGAGCACCTGAGCGGTGATCACGGATAGGCGGGTGACCGGCAACGACCTGAACCGGTCGGTAACACCGGTCGCGAAGTCCGTGGCGGTGGCCACGCCGGCGCCGATGACACCGAAGGCGAGGCTCTGGCCGATCAGGCCGGGCAACAGGTAGTCCTGGTAGCGCATGCCCGGGATGTGGATGGCGGACCCGAAGACGTAGAGGAACAGGAAAGTGAACATCACGGGTTGGATGGTCACGTCGCTCAGGCGTTCGGGTACCCGTGGCACCGCCCTCAGGCTACGGCCGACAAGGACCGCCGTCTCGCGCATGTAACGCACGGTACGGTTGGCCCGAACAGGTAGAGCAACCGGGAGAGCCAACCCCGTCCCAGCCGTGCCCATGGTCGCTGTGGTCATGCAAGTACCTCCAGTGCGTTGTCTTGGACATTGGTTTGTGTACCAGTGAGAGCCAGGAAGGCATCGTCCAGGGTCGGACGGCGTAGTGCGATCTCCGCCACGGGGACACCGGAAGCGGTGACCACCTGTGTCACTGCCGCCAGGTCGAGGGTTTCGCGTGGGGCGGGGACCGAGAGCGTGCGCTTCTCGGGAACGAGGGTTACGGGGAAGACCGGGGCGAGCGTGTGGACGAGGCTCTCGAAACCAGCGGGGTCTGTCGCCACCACGTCCACTCGGTGGTCCCCGATCTGAGCCCGTAGTTGCGCCGGAGTGCCGCGGGCAACTCCCCGACCATGGTCGATGAACACGATCTGGTCCGCCAGTTCGTCCGCCTCCTCCAGGTACTGGGTGGTAAGCAGGACGGTCACGCCCTGGCCCACGAGCTCGTGGACGGTTGACCAGACCACCTGGCGGCTGCGGGGGTCGAGGCCGGTGGTCGGCTCGTCCAGGACAACCAGTTCGGGCTGCACCACCAGGCTGGCCGCCAGGTCGACACGCCGGCGCTGGCCGCCGGAGATGCTCTTGACCAACTTGTCCCGGAACTCGCCGATGTCGTAGCGGTCCACGAGGGTATCCGCGGTGCGCAGAGCACCAGCCTTCGTGTAGCCCCGCAGCCGGGCCATGAGCACAAGGTTCTCCCGGGCGGTGAGGTTCGGCTCCAGGGCAGCGAACTGACCGGTCAGCGAGATGGCCTGCCGGACGGCATCGGCCTCCCGCACGACATCGTGACCGCAAACCCGGGCGCTGCCACTCGTCGGCTCGGTCAGCGTGGCGAGCATACGGACAACGGTCGTCTTGCCCGCCCCGTTCGGGCCCAGAAGAGCGACGATGTGACCTCGGGGTACGAGGAAGTCGAACGAGTCGACTGCGGTGAACGATCCGAACCGCTTGGTAAGCCTCTCGGCTGCGACGGCTGGAACGGAGCTGGGCATGCATGACCTCCTGTTGTGCGGGCACGGGTTGGCTGGTACAGGCGAACGGGCGTCGCCTGGTACCGAGCTCGGGTTCGCTTCCTGATCATACAGTGACTATAAAGATTCTGCAACTAGAGTTCTCAGGTAGCTAGAGGCCTACTGCTACTAGAAGATGGCCGCCCTTGGCGGTACGCTGGGGCCATGAGCGCTGGCGTCGGCCCCCACCGGGACGAGCACCCGCTGGACGGCGGGCTGCGCCACTATGTCGGGGGGGCCAGGCCCCGAGTGCCTACGCCGGGGCAATCGTCTGGTTCGACCCCCTTGCCCGGCTCGGCCACGTCGACGACGGC
>JAKACE010000189.1:2971-4952 GCA_021821705.1 Actinomycetes bacterium
GCCAGGCGAGGGGCTGCGGGAGCGCAAGAAGCGCCAGATGCGCCAGCTCATCTCCGACACCGCTACCGAGATGTTCCTGGAGGGTGGGTTCGACGAAGTCCGCGTTATCGAGGTGGCCGAGCGCTGCGGAGTGTCGGAGAAGACGGTCTACAACTACTTTCCGACCAAGGAGAGCCTGGTCCTCGACTGGGAGGACGACCTGGCGGGAGCCATCCGCGACGCCCTGAGGTCGGACGAGCCCGTTCGGTCCCCCACACAGGCCGCCCTGGAGGTCCTGGCACGTGAGCTCGACGAGCTGGGAGCCAACTGGGCTACTTATACCCGCTCCGAGGGTCTGCTGGAGCGGTTCATGAACATGATCGAGGAGACTCCATCGCTGCGGGCCGCCCAGCGCGACATGATGGACCGCCTGGTCCAGGTGGCGGCCGAGGCGCTCGCCGACCGGGCCGGGGTGAGCCCGGACGACCCCGAGCCACAGATAGCTGCGGCCAGCATCCTCGGCCTGTGGCGCATCCAATACCAGGCTCTGCGCCTGTACGCCACTGGTCAGCGCAGCTTCGCCGAGGTCCGCCAGGAGGTGACCGCCGAGGTGACCCGGGCGGCGCGCCTGGTCGATGCCGGGCTATGGGCGTTCGAGGTCATGGTCCAGGGTCGCGGGACACGCGAACAGCTCCGAGTGGCCGCAGACGCCGCCCAGGAAGCGGGCCGGCAGGTGGCTGCGGCCCTACGCCAGGCCCGCGGCGTGTGGCGGCAGGTACAGGCCCAGTACGGGGACACCCGACCCCGTCCCGGCGCTGCCACGGACCGGGCGCCCTTCGCCGGGCTGGGCCCCATGCCGTACGAAGACGTGCACGCCGGTCACTACCGCCACCGCCAGCGTCAAGCTCTGCGGCGCGAATTGGAGGAGTGGAAACAGGTACAGCGCGAGATGAAGGAGATGTACCTGAAAGCCAAGCGGGAGCAGCAGCGCATGCTCCGTGACGCGTTGCGGGGGCGACCTTAGAGCCGGCGACGGGCCGGGGCGGGACGGCTCGGGCTCGTCGCCCACTCGGAGTGGTCACCACCCGGCACCGCTAGGATTTGGGACCGTGTCAAAGGTCCTCAACTCCCTGCCGGTCGGAGAGCGTGTCGGCATCGCCTTCTCGGGCGGTCTCGACACGTCCGTTGCCGTCGCCTGGATGCGCCATCACGGCGCCGTTCCCTACGCCTACACGGCCGATCTGGGCCAGTACGACGAGCCCGACGTCGCCTCAGTGCCGGGTCGGGCGCTCGACTACGGGGCAGAGCACTCCCGCCTGGTCGACTGCCGGCGCCCGATGGTCGAGGAGGGCTTGGCCGCCATCGCCTGCGGGGCGTTCCACATCCGCTCCGGCGGCCGGACGTACTTCAACACGACACCGATCGGACGGGCGGTGGCCGGCACCCTGCTGGTGCGGGCCATGAAGGAGGACGGCGTCTCCATATGGGGTGACGGTTCCACCTTCAAAGGAAACGACATCGAGCGCTTTTACCGCTACGGCTTGCTTGCCAACCCGCAGCTGCGGATCTACAAGCCCTGGCTCGACGCCGCCTTCGTCTCCGAGCTCGGAGGGCGTAGGGAGATGTCCGAGTGGCTGGTCGCCCACGGGCTCCCCTACCGCGACACCACAGAGAAGGCGTACTCCACCGACGCCAACATCCTCGGGGCCACCCACGAAGCAAAACAGCTCGAGCAGCTGGACCGCTCGATAGAGATCGTCGAGCCCATCATGGGCGTGGCTTACTGGCGCCCCGATGTCCACATCGAGACCGAGGACGTCACCGTGCGCTTCGAACAGGGCCGTCCCGTCGCCGTCAATGGCACGGCCTACGACGACCAGGTGGAGCTGTTCCGCCAGGTCAATGCCATCGCCGGCCGCCACGGCCTCGGGACGTCCGACCAGATCGAAAACCGGATCATAGAGGCCAAGTCGAGGGGTATCTACGAAGCGCCCGGGATGGC
>JAKACE010000190.1 GCA_021821705.1 Actinomycetes bacterium
GTGATGGTGACACCGGGGTTCTGGGGAGGGGCACAGAAGAACGGCTCGCCGTTGAGGTTGACCCAGGTGCTGCCGCCGTCGGTGCTCTCGACGGCGGTCTCGCCGGCCGCGACCACTATCTGCGAGTTGAGCGGGTCCACGGCGATTGTGTTGTCGTAGTAGCCCTGGTCATTGCTGGAGCCGTCGCCGTAGGCGTAGCCGGAGTTCGTGAACTGCGGGGCGCTTGTCAGCTGTTGCCACTGCTGGCCACCGTCGGCCGACTTGTACACGCTGTTGCCCACACCCGAGATGTAGGCCGTGACGTAGAGCACGGTACTCCCGTAGTTGGTGGCCGGCGCCTCGGTTATGGCGACGTTGGCCAGGTTGGCGTCGGGCACGGGCCCGCTGATGGTGCCGACCGTGAGCGTCGTGAAGTTGCTGAGGCTGCCGCCCGTGTAGGTGGCTTCCTCGATGCCCACGTTGAGCACCCCCACGGTGACGACCTCCGGCGAAGAGACCGTGTCCACTGCCAGTCCCTTGATGTCGCCCGTGAGTGCCGACGTCCACGTGGCGCCGCCGTTTGTGGACAGGAAGAGCGCCCCGCCTCCGGTGACGGTCGGGCTGGTGGTGGCGGCCAGCACGGTGTCGGGCCCGAGCCAGGCGATCCCGGACACGTCCAGGCCGGTGAACATGCCACCGGGGTTGACGGTGGTCCACGTGGCGCCGCCGTCGGTCGACTCCATGATCCCGAGGCCGTAGTAGCAGTCGGCGCAGTAGTTGCTCTCCCCGGTACCGGCGAAGACGACGCTGGAGTCGTAGGGGTCCACGCTCACCGAGCCGACGGCGAGGTCGGGCTGGGAGTCGGTGTGGGTCGACCAGGACGTCGAAGCCCCGTTGAAACTCGCCTGCCAAACGCCGCCGCCGGCGGCACCGAGGTAGACGGTGTCGGCGGTGCCGGTCAGGCTCGACACCGCGATGCTGGTCACCCGTCCGGAGTTGACGCCTCCGTAGTAGCTGTGGGTGATGCCGAAGGGCCCGATCGGTTGCCATGACTGGCCGGCGAACGTGGCCGGCGCCGTGGCCAGCCTCCCGTCGCGCTCCACGGCCACCGGCAAGGCCCTGGCCTCCTCGACGCCTCTGGAGTACAAGGCGGCGGCTCGTGCGGGTGTACCGGCTCCGGCACGCTGGCTCTGGAGGTAAGCGTCGGCGCCCTCTGGGTTGAGGGGCTGGGCCTGGTGAGCCGCCACGGCAGGCGTTGTGCCGGGCGAGCTGGCCGCCGCGCCGGCGGTGGCGTAGGCGGCGGGCACGGCCGTGAGCAGGGCCACGGCGCAGACCGAGGCTAGAGCTGCACCAAAGGGCCGTGCCGCGCCGCAGGGCCACCGGTGCCGGCTTCTCCGGCTTCGAGGTGCTGGCGGTGAGGGGCGCGTCGGAGCGCCTGGCGTTGCGGGCAAAGGTCCTCCTCAATGGAACGGATAGGCCAACTGACAGTCTCGCGCGCTGAGCGGACGGCTGTGCGCTCTGAGGGGTCTATTGCCAGAGGTGGTCGAGGTCGACCGCGACCGGCCCGATGCTGGCCCCGGCCCCGGCACAGCCGGGCGCCGCCGGCACCGCCACCTCCACCACGTCGAACAGGGACACGACAGCCGGGGTGAGGAACCGGCTCTGGGTGGCGAAACCGTGACGGTCGTCCAGCGCACGACGGTGGTAGTGCATGCGCAGGGGAGTGTAGAGGTTGAGACGGTCGCGTGCCCGGGTGACGGCGACGTAGAGGAGGCGTTGCTCCTCCTCCAGGCCCTCCCGGCTGCCGAGGGCCATGTCGATCGGGATGAAACCGTCGACCACGTGGGGAACGTGCACCTCGCTCCACTCCAGCCCCTTGGCCGAATGGACGGTGGAGACGACCACGTAGTCCTCGTCGAGCTCGGGCGGGCCGGCCAGGTCGCTCGTACTGGCGGGCGGGTCGAGAGTGAGGTCGGCCAGCCATGAGGCAAAGGCCGGGGCCGAGGCGGCGGAGCCGACCAGGCGGCCCAGGTCGCCCAGGCGCACCTGGGAGTCGACGTAGCGGCTCTCCACCAGGGGAGCCACGGCGGTGAGCACGGTCTCGGCCTGGGCTCCCGGGCTGGTGGCACTGCGGGCGGCCGCCAGCCGGCCGAGGGTGCACGACAGGGCGGCACGTGCCGGTGGGCGGGCTGCGGCCACGAGCACACCCCAGTCGCCGAGGGCGTCCGGCCCGGCCAGGGCGGCGGCGACCAGAGTGCGGGCCGAGGCCGGGCCGACACCTTCGTGCAGGCGGAGCAGCCGGAACCACGCCACCTCGTCGTGGGCGTTGGCGAGCAGGCGCCCGGCAGCGACGAAGTCCTTGACGTGGGCCGTCTCGAGGAAGCGCAGGCCCCCGTACTTGCGGTAGGGCACGCGCCGCGCCGTCATCTCGAGCTCGACCAGGTCGCTGTGGTGGGCGGCACGCACCAGCACGGCCTGGTCGCTCAGGCGCACTCCCTCCTCGTAGGCCTGCAGGATGCGTTCCACGACGGCCCGGGCCTCGGCGGGGGCATCGTGGCAGCGCACGAGCCTGGGGCGCAGCCCGGCACCCCGATCGGCGGTCAGGGTCACCCGGGCCTCGTCGCCGCCTGGCCGCAGCCGGTTGGCCACGTCCAGGATCTCCTGGCGGGAGCGGAAGTTGCGCTCGAGGCGCAGGGTGGTCGCCCCGGGCCATGCCTGTACCAGCCGGCGCAACTGCTCGGAGCTTGCTCCCCGGAAACCGTAGACGGCCTGGGCCTCGTCGCCGACCGCCGTCAGGCCGCGCCCACCCGGGGCCAGGGCGCCCACGATGTCGACCTGGAGCCCATTGAGATCCTGGTACTCGTCGACGAGCACGTAGTCGAAACGGCCGGCCAGCTGCGGGCCGAGCACCGGGTGAGCCAGCAGCGCTCCCCAGTAGACCAGGAGGTCGTCGAAGTCGACCAGCGCACCGGCGCGCTTGCGGGCCGTGAAGGCCTTGAACAGCTCAGCGACGGCGTCCAGGTGCGGCTCGCACCAGGGGTAGTCGACGGCCAGTACTTCGCTCAGGCGCCGCCCGGTGTTGACGCAGCGCGAACGGATGTCCACGAGGGTGGCAGGGCGCGGCAGCCTGGTAGCCGTCCCGGTCAGTTCGGGACCGCTGAGCATCAGCTCCATCAGGTCGGTCGCCTCCGCCGGCGTGAGGACGCTGAAGCCGGTGGGGAACCCGAGCACCTCGGCATGAGCGGCGACGAAGCGGTGGGCGACGGCGTGGAATGTCCCGCCCCACGGCCTGGCCTTGTCCTGTACGCCGGCCAGCGCCGCGGCCCGGGCCAACATCTCGTCGGCGGCGCGCCGGGTGAAGGTGAGCAACAGCAGGCGTTCGGGGGGCACTCCCCGCTCCAGTAGCCGGGCCACCCTGGCCACCAGGGCCCTGGTCTTGCCTGTGCCCGCCCCGGCCAGCACGAGCAGGGGGCCGTCTCCGTGGGCGGCGACCGCCAGCTGGGCGCTGTCCAACCCCTCCTGCCAGCGTTCCCGGCGGTCGGTGCGGTCCTGGGCGGAGGTGGCAGCGAACATACGTGCGATGCTAGGCGGGACCGGCCTCCGCCCGGGGGACCAGGCCGTAGAGGAGGAGGTCGGCCAGCGCGTCAACGTAGCGTTGGCGCTGCTCCTGATCAGACAGGTCGATGCCGAACAGCCGGGACAGGCCCTCCTGGGAACTGGCAAGGGAGCCGAGGCCGAGGCTGACAAGAGCCAGGAAGACCTCGACGTCAACGGGCCTGGCGGCGCCGGCGGCGATGGCGGAACCGACCAGGGCCCTGGCCCGGTCGAGCAAGGGCTGAGCCCTCTGCACCAGGTAGTCGAGGCGCTGGTCCGCCCCGGCTTCGAAGTCGTTGGACATGGCGGCGGTCAGCCTGGGGACGCGGGCGGCGCGCTCGATCTGCTGGCGGAGGTGCCAGGTCAGCACCGGGGCTGCGGCGCCAGGGCCGGAGGGGTTGCCGACCACAGGAGGTGCGGAGAGGTTGCCGGCCACAGGGGGCGCGGAGGGGTTGTTGGCGACAGGAGGCGCGGAGGGGTTGCCGGCCCGGGCACCGGAGAGCGTCGCCGGGCCCGGCGGCCCGGCTGCGAGGTCGTTGCCGACGTGCTCGAAGGCGGTGTCGACGCACGCCCGCCACAGGTCGTCCTTGGTGGCGAAGTGGCGCTGCAGGGTGGGCAGGGACACACCCAGTTCCCGTGCCACCTCCCGAAGAGTGAGCCCGGCTGAGCCGTTGGCCTGGACGGCTCGTAGCGCCACCCCGAGTATGGCTTCCCGGGTCACGGCCGGTCCCTCCTCCCGGCGCGGGCGGCCACGCCGGCGCCGTCCGGCTGCCGCGAGGACGTTACCGCTCTCGCCCCCGTTGCGGTCGGTCCCGTCACGAGGGTCTGGGTTGGGGTCTTTGGCCGTTTCGTCCGTTGTGCCCACCGACCACCCAGGGTATCAGAGCTAATTATGTCGCTCGACTGTTTACCGTGTTAGGGTTGCCGTATGCGAAGCTCGTCCGGCCCCGGGCCGGGGAACATGGACGCAGGACCGGCTGGCCCGTACCCAGGGCGGCAGGAGCTGGTGCCACGCCGGCGAGCCGTGCTCGGGCCTACCGGGGCGGCGTGCGCAAGGCACCCGTGGGCTGTGTTCGCGGCCTGGGTGGTGGTCCTGGTGGCGACACTAGGGGTGAGCCACGCCGCGGGTGGCAGCTACAGCGACAACGTCAACCTCGGGAACACCCAGGCCAACACCGGCCTCCAACTGCTGAAGGCCAGTGACAAGGCGGTGTCCGGCTACGCAGGCACGGTCGTTGTGCACTCGGCAAAGGCCCCTCTCACGTCGGACGCCACGGCGTTCGACCAGGCTGTCGGTGCCCTTGCCCGGCTGCCACACGTGGTGTCGGTCTCGGACCCGCTGTCGCCGCAGCACCCGGCCGTTTCGGCCGACG
>JAKACE010000191.1 GCA_021821705.1 Actinomycetes bacterium
GGACAGCAGCATCGCTCCCAGGAGTGACTCCTCGGCCTGAAGGTCGTGTGGCGGCACGCGCTCCAAACGAGAACCTGAGGCCTGAGGCCTGTCACGGATGTCTGTTATCGCTCGCGCCACGGGGTCCTACCTTTGCGTCCGCAAGCTGTGTGACGCCAGGGGACAACATGTTGATTTCTCGTGGACCACTAGGCCCGGGCTGGGGACGGTGGCGGCGACATCGAACACCACGGGTGTGATTCTACCGAACATCAGTTCTGTCGCGCCAGGCTGTGGACAAGTGCTCTCCGGGCATCGCCGCGTCACGGCCGAGGTGCTAGCCTCGACTGCCTACAGCGCCCCGAGGGGCACGGTAGGACCAGAGGTTCAACCCAGTTTGCGAGACCGGCTCTTCCCCCCGGCCACTGGCGGGCGCACAGCCAGGTGCCTCGTCCGGGCCGGGTTCGATCTCCACAAGTTTTTCAACAGGATTGTGGGCTAGATGTGGCTGACGGCCGTGACTGGAACATGAGCGACCTGGCTGACCTTTGGGCAGCGTGCTCCGCTAACTTGCGCCGTCAGGTCCCCGAGCCGACGTGGAACGCCTGGCTGGCACCGCTCGTACCCGTACAGGCCAACGGCTCGCGTTTCGTCTTGGCCGCGCCCAACTCATTGGTGCGCGAGCTGGTACTGACCCGCTTCCAACCGCTCATCGAGCAGGTGATAGCGGAGGCCACCAGTACGCAGTCCCCGGACATAGAGCTCGTGGTGCGCGAACCAGACGCAGGAGCGGTCGATGGTGGCGCACTGGTGTCCCAGGCCCGCTCGACCCTGGCCGGTGACGCCGCCGATCGCCACCCGGTGGCCGCCTCTGCGCCCGCCCCGGGCACCCAGGCAGCACGCGACGGTGCCAAGCGGTCCCAGGGCAGCCTCAACCCCCGCTATACCTTCGAAGCCTTCGTCATCGGGGCCTCCAACCGCTTCGCCCATGCCGCGGCGCAACGTGTGGCCGAGGAGCCGGCGAAGGCGTACAACCCGCTGTTCATCTACGGTGCCTCCGGCTTGGGCAAGACCCACATGCTGCATGCCATCGGCCACTACGTCTACCAGAACTTCCCCGGCCTCAACGTGTGCTACGTGTCAACCGAGACGTTCCTGAACGACTTCATCGACTCGATCCGCACTCATGGCCAAACCGCTTTCAAGCGCCGCTACCGCGCCTTCGATGTGCTGCTCGTAGACGACATCCAGCTGCTCGAGGGTAAGAAGGAGACCCAGGAGGAGTTCTTCTACACCTTCAACTCCTTCTACGAGGCCGAAAAGCAGATCGTCATCTCCTCGGACCGCCAGCCCAGGGCCATAGCGACTCTGGAAGACCGCCTGCGCAGCCGGTTCGAGTCCGGTCTCATAACGGACATTCAGCCCCCTGAACTGGAGACCCGCCTCGCCATCCTTCGTAAGAAGTCGGAGGGTGAAAGGGCCCGGGTCCCCGAAGACGTCCTCGAGCTCATCGCCACCCATGTGAAGGACAACATCCGCGAGCTGGAGGGAGCCCTCATCCGTCTCTCGGCCTTCGCCAGCATCCATAGGGTGCCCGTCACGGCACAACTGGCCCAGGAGGTCCTCTCCGACGTCATCGCCGCCAGCGCGCCCAGGCAGGTGACGGCCAAGCAGATCCTCGAGGCGACGGCCGAGGCTTTCGACCTGAGCGTAGAGGAGATCTGCGGTCCGAGCCGGCGGCGGCCCCTCGTAGCCGCCAGACAGATGGCCATGTACCTGTTCCGCGAACTGACCGATTACAGCTTCCCCGCCATCGCCCGGGAGTTCGGCGACCGCGACCACACCACGGTCATGCACGCCCAGAAGAAGGTGGCCCGCATGATGGGCGAGAAGCGCCAGGTGTACGAGCAGGTCACCGAGCTGATCCACAAGATCAAGGCCAACGGTTGAGCGGGCCCGTGCCATCTCTGAAGATCTTGTGCCGGGACGATGTAGTTCTGGGGGCCCAAGGGGCCCTTTTCCACAATCGGCATGTCGGGGCGCCGGCTTGAGCGGGCCCGCGTCCACACGGGCCCGGATGACAACATGGCCGCCGAGGTGCGGGGACGGCAGTTCATGCACAATCCACACCACTACAACTACTGCCTTAGATATTTAAGACTCTTAGTAGAGGAGCACCGACACAGTGAAGCTTCGTTGCGAGCGTGACAACCTCCTCGACGCCCTGGCCACCGCCGGGCGTGCGGGGTCGGCGCGGTCGGCTGCCGGGGGAGGTGTCCCCGGGACACGGCTGAGCCTCAGTGGCGACCGGCTCGAGGTCACAGGCACCGACCAGGACCTGACCATTTCGACCGAGGTGACGGTGGCCGGCTCGGCCGACGGGGTCGTCGTTGCCCCGGGCCGGCTCCTGACCGACATCGTCAGGGCCCTCGAACCCGGGGCTGTCCAGCTGGAAGGCGACGAGGAGGAACTGCGGGTGTCCGCAGGGCGGTCGCAGTTCATGCTGCGCCCCTACCGGGCCGGTGACTTCCCTCATCTCGCCCCTCCGAGTGGCCCACGCGTGTCACTGTCGACGGCTGGTCTGGCCGAGGCCTTACGCCAGGTGGTGAGGGCGGCCTCGTCCGAAGACACCAGGCCGGTGCTGACAGGGGTGCTTATCGCCGCGGAGGCCGACGGCCTCAGGTTGGTGGCTACCGATTCCTATCGCCTGGCCGTGCGCGATCTCCCCGGCGCCCACGGCGTCCTTGCCGAGGGCCAGAAGGTACTGGTGCCCTCGAGGGCCTTGGGGGAGCTGCAGCGCCTCCTTGGGGGTGAGGCAGAGGCTGTCGAGCTGCACCTTGGTACCCACGACGTGCGCTTCAATGTCGGCCGTGTCCAGATGACGACACGGCTCATAGAGGGAGAGTTCCCCCCCTACCGCCAGCTGATCCCCTTCAACTACCCCAACCGCCTGGTCATCAGCCGCGACTCGTTCCTGGACGCCATCCGCAGGGTGCGCCTGGTGGCGCGAGACGCCACCACGCCGGCGCGCATCTCCCTGCGCTCGGGCACGGTCCAGCTGAGCGTCATAACCAACGACTGGGGCCAGGCCGTGGAGGAAGTGGACGCCAAGTACGACGGGGCGGAGATGACCATCGCCTTCAACCCCCAGTACCTGGCCGAGGGCGTGGAGGCCGTGCCAGGCGACGAGGTCCTGCTCGAGACCACGGACGCCTTGAAGCCGGCCACCCTCAAACCGACCGATAGCACCGACTACGTGTACCTGCTCATGCCGGTGAGGGTGGCCTGAGGGGCGGCGCCGGGGCGGGCCGGGGCAACCGGGCCCGGCCCTCCCGCTGAAGCCCCATGTTCGTGGAACAGGTGGACCTCGTCGACTTCCGTAACTACGAGGCGGCCGAGTTCAGGCCGGCACCGGACGGCGTCACGCTGCTGGTTGGCGACAACGGGGCGGGCAAGACCAACCTCCTCGAGGCTGTCGGGTACGTCACGACGCTGCGAAGCTTCCGGGGGGCGGCGACGGCCGCCCTGGTCAGGAGGGGGCACGACCAGGCCGTTGTGAGGGGCACGGCTGAGCGCGAGGGCCGGCGCCTGCTGATCGAGGCCGAGCTCAACATGGCCGGCAGGGACAGGACAAGGCTCAACCGACAACCCCTGAGGCGCACGGACGAGCTGCTCAACACGGTGGCCGCCACCGTGTTCTCTCCCGACGACATCGAGGTCGTGAAGGGTGCGCCGAGCGGGAGGCGTGACTACCTCGACGACCTCCTGTGTGCCCTGCACCCGCGCCACTGGGCAGACAGGTCGGAGCTGGAGAGGATCCTGCGCCAGCGCAACGCCCTCCTACGCTCGGCCGGTGGGAGCCTCCGTCCCGGTACGGCCCCCACTCTGGATGTCTGGGATACCAAGTTGGCGCAGGTGGGCGAGGTCGTCGCCGCTTCCCGGGCCGAGCTGGTGGCACAGCTACAGCCCGAGGTGGATGCTGCGTACCGAGCGTTGAGCGCCGGCCTGCCCCGCACGCCGGGACCGGCGGTAGTGTCCCTGAGCTATGACCGTAGCTGGCAGGGCAGCCTGGCGGAGGCGGTTGCCAAGGGACGAGCCGACGACCTGCGCCGCGGGGTCACGGGCGTCGGGCCGCAGAGGGACGACCTCGGGTTGGCTCTAAACGGCCTGGCGGCGAGAGTGCAGGCTTCTCAGGGAGAGCAGAGGAGCCTCGCCCTGGCGCTGAGGCTGGGGGGCCACGCCTTGGTGGCCGCACGCCAGGGTTCGAGCCCCGTCCTCCTCCTCGACGACATCTTCTCGGAGCTGGACCCTGGCAGGTGCGCAGCCCTGGCCCACTGCCTCCCGCCCGGCCAGGCTCTGCTCACCACGGCCGGCGTCGTGCCCGACGGCCTACCGGTAGTGGCCAGGTACCTGGTCAGCGCCGGCGCGTTGCAACCGGGCTGAGGTGCAGCTCCGCCGGCAGCGGTACCGCATCGGTGGGAGGGTAGCCTGGGCCGGTATGCGCCAGCGGGGAGGGGGGTACGAGCACGACCGGCGCCACGCGCCACCACCCGGGCCACGCCGGCTCAACACCTCCCTTCCCGACGTCGCCCGCCGGATCGGCGCCGAGGGTGCCATGGAGGTCGCGGCCCTGCGGGCACGCTGGGCCGAGCTGGTCGGAGCGCAGGTGGCCGACCATTGCCGTCCCGTCGCCCTGCGGGGGCCAGTGCTGACGGTGGTCGTCGACCACAACGCCTGGGCTTCCCAGCTGCGACTACTCGCCTCGGAGATCGTCCGCCGCTCGCAATCGGTGGTGCCCGGCGTAGCGACGATGGTGGTCGTGGTAGGCCCGAGCAGGGACAGGGGCTGGTAAAATAGGTCGAGGTAGGTGCGGCTTCAGCAGAGGCTTCGCCCCAGGGCCACCCAAATGCCTGTCTTTCGTGCCGCCCCCGCCACCGCGCTGCGTTCTCATACCCCACAGAAGTGAA
>JAKACE010000192.1 GCA_021821705.1 Actinomycetes bacterium
CATCTGGGAGATGGAGCACCTCGTCGCCGCATTCCGAGAGGTGCCGGGCCAACCACGGGCCGACGAAGCCCCGGCTGCCGGTGACCAAGACGCGCACGCTTGGACCCTACCGCGCCAGGCAGCGGGCGCAGATCTGCCGGTCCGCAGCACTGCCGCCCGGGCCCGAGCGCTCAAACGAGCTCCCGGTAGACAGCGAGGGTGGCCTGGGCGGTGGCCCGCCAGCTGTGCTCTGCGGCGCGGTGGAGCCCCGCCTGCACCCTGGCTCCCACCTCGGTGCCGGTCCTGTCACCGAGGACCGACGCCAGGGCTTCGGCCCACAGGTCCGGGCGGCCAGGGGGGACGAGCAGGGCCGCACCGCCGGCAACCTCGCGCAGCGGGGGTATGTCCGAGGCCACTACCGGCACCCCCGCAGCCATGGCTTCGAGCACCGGTAGGCCGAAGCCCTCGTGGAGGCTGGGGAAGGCAAAGGCGCTGGCGTTGGCGTACAGCACCTGCAGTTCCGTCTCGGCCACCCGGCCCAGTTGGTGCAGGCGCCCGCCGAGCGCCGCCAGTGCGGCCACGGGCAACAGCTGCTCGTTGTGCCAGCCGCGGTAACCGGCCATGACCAGGTGGGGCACAACCCGCCCGCTCTGTGGTGGACCGTCCGGCAGCTTGGCCATGGCGGAAACAAGTGTGCCCACACCCTTGCGAGGCTCGAGGCTGCCCACCCAGAGCACGTAGGGAACCCCGACCAGGCCGCGCCGGCCCAGCACTTCGCTTACGGTCGCCTGGTCGGGGGCCACGAACTCGTCCACGCCGTAAGGCACCACCCGCACCCGTCGTGCGTCCAGGCCCAGGTTGCCGACCACTTCGTCGGCGGCCGCCCGACTGCCGGTGAGCACGACGTCGGCTCGCCTGGCCGCAGCCCGGGCGCCCATGGCGTGGAACCACCGGCCCCGGCGGCCGAACGCCTCGGGGAAGAGCCAGGGTGCCGCGTCGTGCACGCTCACGACCAGAGGCTTGCCCCGCTTGGGCGGTACGGCCAGCGATGGGGCGTGCACGATGTCGGCTGCACCGGCGCCCGCCAGAGCCGGCCAGCCGAGCAGGTGCCAGGCGTCGTAGAGAACCGGACGGGGCAGTACCATCACCTCGGGGACCGCCACCGAAGGCCAAAGGCCCGCATTGCGCCAGGCCCGCTCGACTTCGTCGCGGGGGTGCCGGGCGACAGCACCGAGCACCTCGACTCCGAGTGCGGCGAGGTGCAGAGCCAACCTGGCGGTGTAGCGCCCGACACCCCCGGGCGAGGGCGAAAGGAGCTGTTCGAAGTTCAAAGCGGCTCGCAATTGCGGCTCCTCGGGGCAGCTACGGTCGTCGGGCGATGAACAAGCTAGCGGTGGCAGTGCCGCGCTCAGGCCGTCCGACGGTCCTGTGCGTCCAACCGGTGGCCGAGCAGGGAGGTTCGGACCAGGCCCTGGTGCGCATGGCCGGACAGCTGTCGGCAGCCGGGTGGCACGTTCACGTCGCCCTACCGGCGCCGTCACCCATGGCGGCGAGCTACGAGAGCGCCGGCGCCACGCTCCACGTCGTGCCCATGAGGCGGATCAGCACCAGCCACAGCCTCGGGCACTGGGGCGCCTACGCCGCCGGGTGGCCGGCCAGCGTCGCCCGTCTCGCCGCCCTGGCCAGGCGGTGCAGGGCCGACCTGGTCCACTCCAACTCCCTGCACAGCTGGTACGGCTGGGCGGCAGCCCGTCTGGCCGGGCTCCCCCACATCTGGCACGCACGCGAGATCGTCACCCAGTCGGGCGCCGCCCTGCGACTGGAGCGCTACCTCTGCCGCCATCACGCCGACCTGGTCCTGGCCGCCTCCAGGGCGGTCGCCGACCAGCTCACGGGCGCAGCTACCAGGCTGGCCTACGAGCGGGCCGCTCCCGAAGGCTTCGTCCCGGGCCGCGCCGGCCGTGCCCGGGCCCTGTACGGCGTCGACGACGCGGTGCCGACCGTCGGGTACGTGGGCAGGATCGACACCTGGAAGGGAGTGGACGTCCTGTTGGATGCGTTCCAGCAGCTGAAGGAGCGCCACCCCGGCACCGCTGCCGTCGTTGCCGGCGGCCAGGTAGAGGGCAAGGAGGCCTACTACCGGGACCTCGAGGCTCGTGCCCGGGCGACCGGCGCCCTCTGGCTCGGGCCGCTCACCGGGGCCGAGGCCGCCGACCTCATGGCCGACCTCGACGTCCTGGCCTACCCCTCCACCGGGCCGGAGCCGTGGGGCTTGGCACTGGTCGAGGCGCTGGCCTGCGGGGTACCGGTTGTCGGCACGGACGCCGGCGGCCCGCGCGAGATGCTGGCCGGCCTGGCACCCGAGGCCGCCCGGCTCGTGCCCCCGGGCGATGCGGCCGCCCTGGCCGGCGCACTGGGAGCTCTCATGCCCGCCACCACCAGCACCGCAGCCAGACGGGCACGCCCGGCGCTGAGCCTGGGGCCGCCGCCCCCCTACCCGGCCATCTTCGCCGAGGTGGCCCGCCTGCCGGCTTGACCCCAACGGGACACGCGACTGTACGCTCGGCCGGTGCCCAGCATCAGCGAATCGGACATCATCAGCGACGTCTATGTCGTCACGCCCGACCGCCACGGCGACGACCGGGGCGTGTTCATCGAGACGTACCGGCGGAGCTGGTTCCCCCTGGGACGGGAGATGGTCCAGGCCAACCGGGCCGAGCGCCAAGCCGGCTCGGTAGTGGGACTGCATTACCACCTCCACCAGGCCGACTATTGGACCGTGCCGAGAGGGCGCGCCCGCGTCGTGCTGCACGACATGCGCCAGGGCAGCCCGACCGACGGCGCCACCCTGGCCTTGGACGTCGACGCTGACAACGCCCTCGGTGTCTTCATACCGCCGGGCGTCGCCCACGGCTTCGCCTCGCTGACCGACATGACCATCACCTACATGGTCGACGGCTACTACAACCCCGCCGACGAGCTCGGCGTTGCCTGGGACGACCCCGACATCGCAGCCGACTGGGGAGTGCAGGGCCCTGTGCTCTCGGCCCGGGACAAGGCCAACCCCCGGCGCTCCGACATCGGCGAAGCCTGGCGGCCGCACGCCTCCCTGCGCCGTTGAGCTTCGAAGGCCTGCGGGTCACGGCCCTCGCCGGGGGCGTCGGAGCCGCCAGGATGCTGCGGGGCCTGGCCGCTGTAACCGCTGAGGACAACATCACCGCCATCGTCAACACCGGCGACGACACCGTCCTGCACGGGCTGTACGTCTGCCCTGACCTGGACACGATCACCTACACCCTGGGCGGCAGTTCCAACCCGGCTACCGGCTGGGGTATCCAGGGTGAGACGTGGGCCGTCATGGAGGCGCTCGGCCAGTTCGAGCGCCTCGGCCTGCCCGGAGCCGGCAACCTGACCTGGTTCGGCCTCGGAGACCGGGACCTGGCCACCCACCTGTTCCGCACGGGCCGCCTCGCTGCCGGCGTGCCGCTCTCACAGGTCGCCTCCGAAGTGGCAACCCGCTTCGGGGTCACCGCCCGGCTGCTTCCGATGTCCGACGAACCGGTCAGGACCATGGTGGAGCTGGCTGGGGGCACGCCCGTCCCCTCCTTCGGCGGCCTCGGCCGTCCATGCGCGCCCGGCACCTCAGGCGGCGCAACCGCAAACGAGCCGGCGCAGGGGCCGACGGAGGTCGGCTTCCAGGAGTACTTCGTCGGCCTACGGCACTCGGTGGATGTCACCGGCCTGCGCTTCGCCGGGGCAGAGCGGGCGCGGCCCGCCCCCGGTGTGATCGAGGCCATCGAGCAGGCCGACGTGGTGGTCGTGTGCCCGTCCAACCCGCTGGTGTCCATAGGGCCGGTACTGGCCGTCCCGGGGATAGCCCAGGCCGTAGCGGCCCGGCGGGGCTCGGTGGTGGCCGTGTCGCCCATCGTCGCAGGCAAAGCCCTCAAGGGCCCGGCCGACCGGATGCTCTCGGAGCTCGGCAGCGAACCGAGCGTGGTCGGCGTGGCCCGCCTGTGGTCCGACATCGCATCCACGCTTGTCATAGACGAGGCCGATGCCGCCCTTGGCCCTCAGGTGGAGCGGGCCGGTATGGCCTTCGCCGTGACCAAGACCGTCATGAGCGGCCCCGAGGACTCGGCTCGGCTGGCCGAGGTGGTCCTGGCCACTGCCTCCGGAGCGCCAGGCCCCGGCTGGCGATGATCTCGCTCATCGCAGTGCGCGGCATCGGCGAGGTCTCGCCCGGGGACGAGGTCGCCGACCTTGTCCTCCGAGCGGTGGACCTGGAGGACTACGACGTCCTGGTGGTCACCCAGAAGGTGGTTTCGAAGGCCGAGGGCCGCTTGGTCCCCGTCGACCCCGACGACGCGTCGGCGAGGCGCGACCTCATCGTCGGCGAGAGCGTGCGGGTGCTGCGCGAGCGCGACGGCATGCTCATCACCGAGACCCGCCACGGCTTCGTCTGTGCCAACGCCGGGGTGGACTTCTCCAACGTCGCTGCCGGGACCGCCGCCCTCCTCCCGGTCGACCCCGACCGCAGCGCCCGGCATATCCGCGATGCCGTGCTGGCGAGGTCGGGGCGCCGGGTCGCGGTGATCATCTCGGACACCTTTGGGCGGACCTGGCGCAACGGGCTGACCGATGTGGCTATCGGCTGCGCCGGGATCGCCGCAGTAGTCGACCTGCGCGGGACCCTCGACGCATCCGGGCGGGAGCTTGCCGTTACACAGGTGTGCGTGGTCGACGAGCTGGCAGCGGCGGCTGAACTGGTCAAGGGCAAGGCTGCCGGTGTGCCCGCAGTCGTGGTGCGTGGGGTCGAACGTTCCTGGTTCCGTGAGTCGTCGGTACGAGGTGAGGTCGTGAGGGCTCACGGAGGCGACCTCTTCCGCTGACCCGGCGGTCCCGTCGCTGACCCGGCGGTCCCGTCGCTGACCCGGCGGTCCCGTCGCTGCCCGTGCCCGGCCCG
>JAKACE010000193.1 GCA_021821705.1 Actinomycetes bacterium
CACCACACTCGTGTACCAGCTCTACCAAGACGGTTTCCAGAACGCCGACACCGGCCTGGCGGGAGCGGAGACGGTGGTGCTCATCGCCATCGCAGCGGTGTTCCTCCTCGTTCAGTTCCGCCTCCTCGACCGACGGGCACACTACCGGTGATGTCGCCGCAAGTGAGCTCGCGTCGGGGCGCGCAGGCTACGCGCCATGCGGTCCTGGCGCTGTTCGCGGTCCTCTTCGCGGTACCCCTCTACCTGGCCGTCGTGGCGGCGACGCGCTCGGCCCCGGCCTTCCTCAACGGCGTACCCTTCACGCCAGGCGGCCAGCTGGGCCACAACATCTCACAGGTCTTCGGGGCCGGCATCGCCAACTCACCGCCCATCGGCAACCTCATGGTCAACTCGGCCGTCATGGCCCTCGGGGTCTCGCTCGGGAAGCTGGTGCTGTCGGTCCCCGTCGCCTATGCCGTAGTGTTCTTCCGCTTCAGGGGGCGCCTGGCGGCCTTCTGGTTGGTGCTGGCGACCCTTATGCTCCCCGTCGAGGTCAGGTTCTTCCCCACGTACCAGGTGACGAGCCAGCTCGGCATGCTCAATTCGTACCCGGGCCTGATAGTGCCCCTCGTCGCCTCGGCCACCGCCGTTTTCTTCTTCCGCCAGTCTTTCAAGAGCTTCCCGCTCGAGCTGGCCGACGCGGCGCGCCTCGACGGCATCGGGCCGCTCGGTTTCCTGTGGCGCGTCGTGCTCCCGCTCTCCAAGCCGGGACTGGCCGCCGTGTTCGTCCTCGAGTTCATCTATGGTTGGAACCAGTACCTCTGGCCGCTGCTGGTCACTTCCGGCACGCACACGACTGTCGTCATGGGTATCCGGGAGATGATCAGCGCCGCTCAGAGCTTTGCCGTCCCGCAGTGGGACCTGGTCATGACGGTCGCTCTGCTCGCCCTCGTCCCGCCCGTGCTCGTGGTGCTGGTCATGCAGCGTTGGTTTGTCCGGGGCCTGACTGCAGGTATCAGCTGATGATGCGTTCTGGGGCCGCAGCCCGGGCGGCGCGGCCCGCCGTCTGGTCCCATCGTGGCCGGGTGGGGGTGGTGGGGGGCGCCCGGGAAAACACCTTGGCCGCCTTCCAGGCGGCGTCGGCAGCTGGAGCCGACGGTATCGAGCTCGATGTGTGGCGGACGCTGGACGGGCAATGGGTGGTGCACCACGACCGCCTCTCGGTCGCCGGGCCGTTGGACGGTTTACGGAGCTCGGAGGTGCCGGCAGGCATCCCCTCCCTGGACGGCGCCCTTGCTGCCTGCTCGGTCGGTACCGTCAACGTCGAGCTGAAGGTCCCGCCTGAATCGACGCCGCTCGAGGCTGCCGGCCTGGGCGAGGCCTTGGCCGGCTCGCTGGCCCGGCACGGGGGCCGTCCCGGGCTGAGCCGGCTGGTGGTTTCGTCGTTCTCCGAACCTGCGGCTCGGGCCGCGCTCGGGACAGTCCCTGCCCTTCGGGTGGGGTTGCTGCTCGACGGCGATGTTGCCGTCGAGAAGGTGGCGTTAGGCCGGGGCGGCTACTGGGCGCTCCACGTCCACCACGAGGCGCTGGCGACGGCTGACGTGGCCGCACTGCACGGTCAGGGGCTGCAGGTCGTGGCCTGGACTGTCGACGAGCCCTCCGACATGCGGCGCCTGGCGGCTGCCGGCGTGGACGTGCTCATCACGGACAGGCCGGCCGTGGCCCTGGCGGTCCTGGGCAGTCGGCCCTGGTTGTGAGCAGGCCGGCCGGTGGTGCTGCTCGGCTACCCGCTTGCTTCGACGAGCGTTGGCGCCCGGCTTCCACCGGCCGTGGCGACGAAGGCCGCGCCACCTCACGCCGGTCGGAGCTGCCGTGGCCCCGGCCCGGTGCCGGCCCTGCTATCAGCCTGGGGCGTACTCGGCCAGCAGGAGGGCCAGGTCGTCGCCGAGCTGTGGCCCTGCCGCGCTGCGCAGGGCGGCCAGCACGCCGTCTAGGGCTTGATCGAAGGGAGCCAGGGCCACCGGCTGGGCCACGTCGTCGAGGGCAATGAAGCCGCCGCTGGCGTCGCGTGCCTCGATGACCCCGTCGGTGTAGAGGAAGAGCCGGTCGCCCGGGGCCAAGCGGCCGCGCGAGGTCCTGGGCACGGACCCCAGGCCTAGGGGCACACCAGGGTCGACTTCGAGGGCGCCGAGGCGCCCGGCATGTGCCACCAGCGCCGGTGGGTGCCCGCAGCAGACGACTTGGTACCGGCCGTCGGGCCCGATCTCGGCGATCAGGGCGGTGACGAAGTCCTCGGCTTCGATATAGCTGCGCAACCGGCGGTCGATCTGGGCGGCAACGGCAGGCAGGGCGTCCACGTCGGCAGCAGCGGCGCGGAACTCCCCGAGAACCACCGTGGCGGTGCGCACCGCCGTGAGGCCCTTACCGCGGACGTCGCCGATCAGCAGCCGGGTGGAGCCCGCCCGCTCGACCACCTCGTAGAGGTCGCCGCCGACCTGGGCTTCGGCCGTGGCGCTCGAGTACCGGGCGCTGAGGCGGACAGGGCCGAGGCGAGGTGGCAGCGGCGCCAGGATGGCGTGCTGGGCGACCTGGGCGATGCTCGTGACGTTGGCGAGGCGTTCCGATTGCACCTCGAAGGCTCTGGCTGTTTCGAGGGCCAGCGAGGCGCGCCGAGCTACGTCCTCGACGAAAGCCAGGTCGGTCGAGCGGTAGCGGCGGCCCGAGTTGGTGTACAGCAGCGTCATCGCCCCTATGGCTCCGCTGCGCCCGACGAGCGGCACAACGAGCCCGCTCTTCATCCCGATCCCCTGAAGCGCCGCCAGGTGCTCGTCGTCGACGGCGGCCTGCTCGAGCAGCACCGGCGGGACATCGGCGACCAGCTCGCTGCGCCCTGTGCGAACCGCTCGTGCCGACCCGGCCGGCCCTGCCGCACTGGTGGGGAAGCGCCGGCCCATCTCCCTGGCCCACTGCTCGCGTTCGGCGTCGGCGTGGCGCAGGGCGACAGGGACGAGGTGGTCGCCCTCGAGGACGCTGAGCACGCACATGTCCGCCAGGCGTGGGACCATGAGGCTGGCAACGGCATCGGCGGTGGCCCGGAAGTCGAGGCTGGCGGCCAATGCCACCGATGCGTCGGCCAGGAAGCTCAGGCGTTCGTTGGCGTCGGCCAGGGTCTCCATGGCCGTCGCCCGCTGCAGGGCCTGGGCCACGGCGTCTGCCAGTGCGGCCAGAAAGGACTGCTCACTGGCGTCCTCTATATCGCTGCCGGCCGGGAACGTGAGCGCCAGGCAGCCGATGGCCCTGTCACCCACGGTGAGAGGCACCAGGTGCAGGGACCGCTCGACCGGGTAGACGCCGGCAAGGGGGGGGAAGCCGGCGTCGATCTCGGCCCGGTTGCGCAGCACCATGGCTTTACGGGTGCGCACCACCTGGCACGCCGGGTAGTCCTCGTCCAGCGAGAAGCTGTCGAACTGGGCGTAGAGCTCAGGCGAGCCTCCGTGGGCGCTTATGGCCCGCAGCACGCCGTCGTCTCCCAGTGAGTAGACCCTCACGACGAGAGCCCCGAGCATCTCGACAGCGTTGTGGGCGACGGCGCGGCCGATCTGCTCCACTGTCGATGCCCCGGTGAGCTCCCCGGTGACCTTCTCCAACAGTTGCAGCCGGTTCCACGCGTCGCGCATGTGGGCCAGCGACGACACCTCGTCGGCGAGGGCCTGGGCGAAGCTGGTGGGCAGCGGGGCCGGGAGGCCGGCGGCCTGGGCCCGGAGCTGCTCGACGAGTGCAGTGAGGTACCAGCGGCGGAAGACCCTGTGTGCCGGGGGCGTGGCCAGGGTCAGCAGCCGCGCCGCCCGGGCGTGCAGGTCGGTATCGTCCAATGCCGCCATGTAGGCCTCGGCGGCCTCGGCCGTCGAGGCCGGTAGGTGCAGGACCAGGTCCGTCTCGGCATCGCCCCGCCTGGCCGCTGCCACAGCCTGGCGCTTTATCTCCGAGCGGGCATCGGCGAAGCTGTTGGTGACGGTGTCGATCAGTTTTGCCACCGCCGCCGTCGCCTCTGCGCCCCCGAAGCGGCCGTCTTCGCGGGCCAGGGTGAGCTCGCGCACGACGTTGTCGATATGGGCCTTGGCATCGACAAGCAGGTCCGTCGGCACCGCTCCCAGGCGGACCGTGTACAACGGCTCAGCCCCTGGCTCGAGGGCATCGGCCCACAGTTCGAGGAGCTTGTTGATGTCGCCGTCGCTGGTCGGCCCGGCCGGTTGGTGGATGGCGCCGTGGGCCAGCTCGGCCCAGACAGCCTTGCCCTGCTTTGTCCGACGCACCCCCCACCGCTGTGCCAGCGTGGCGACCAGTCCCAGGCCCCGCCCCGTCATCGAGTCGGTCCTGGGCAACGCCATCTGGGGCATCGTCCGGCCTGTGTCGGCCACCTCGACCCGGGTGCGGCCCACGTCCGGCACCACGCGCAGCCACATCGGGGGCTCGCCGTAGAGCACCGCGTTGGTGACCAGTTCGGTCACCACCAGCTCGAGGTCGTATGGGTCGGGCCCGTCCGCTGCCAGGCCGCGCACAAACCTGCGGGCGCAGGGCACAGCTTCGAGCCCTGCCTTGAGGGCTAGTTTGGACGGAGCGGGCATATCGGGCACGGGTCGGGCCAAGGCTACCGTTGCCCGGCCCACAGGTGCTATACCCGCCGGGGAGGTTTTTCGCCCCTGTTCGGGCGGCCCCATCGGGCAGCCGGCACCTCCTCGTTGCCACCCCCACCGCCGCCGGCACCGCTGCCCTCAGAGGACCGGACCGGCCCGGCCACCTTGCCGGCTCCGGAGGGTTCCTCCGTTTCGCTGGCGAGGGTGGCCAGCATCAGCCGGCGGGCTGGGGCGGTGTCGTCGAAGCGCAGCCTCTTCACCAGGTGGACGATGGTGCCCCTCTCCGGCTCCGACATGAACCTCACCTGGTCGACAAGAGCGTGCATCAG
>JAKACE010000194.1 GCA_021821705.1 Actinomycetes bacterium
CACGGCCGCAGCTATGAGGGGTTTGCTGATGAGACCGACTATTGCGTCGGTCACCAGTGAGGTAGCGCCCCACAGGGCAACCATGCGAGCTATCACCATCCCGAGGTGGACCAGGTTCTCGGTGCTGTACAGGTACTGCCCCGTCGGCGCCGCAACCGCGGCGTTGAGGTTCGCCAGGGAAGTGAGCCAGACGGTCAGGTGGGCCACGGACGGCATGGACGCGCCACCGGTGACGTCCGGCGTCCCGCCATGGGAGATGAACCAGGAGCCGAAGGAGTCGGTCAGTACCTGCCTGCCTGTGTCGTTGGTCGTGGCCGCAGCCATGATGGCGGCCAGCTGGACCTTGGTGAAAGGCCCCCGGTAGGCGGCCAGGTCGGCATAGGCCGCCCAGTTGTCCTCGACCACGTTCAGGACGGCCCCCTGGAACGGGGTGATGCCGGCGTAGCCGCCGTCCGAGGCCGACCAGAGGGCGACATCAGCCGGGGACAGGCCTGTCATCAGGTCCACCAGCGCCGGTCCGTCGCCCCGCAACCGGCCGAGGAACAACTGGTCGAAGACGTTGGTGTCGACGCGGTGCGCCCGGGCTATGTCGGCCGAGGTCGACCGGGCCACATCCCCGGTCCGGTATGCCGTGGTGAAGGCGTCGAGCAACGGTGCCCGACCACCCTGCGTCCCATAGGTGATGTTCGACACCAGGTCGAGCACGCTGAGGAAGGAGAGGTTGTCGACAAAGCCCAACGAGAAAGCCGGCGTCGACGACCCCGCTCTTACCTGGGCTATCAGGGACGGCCCGAGCTTGGCCATGGCCCACCCGCTACCCCACCGGAGCGCCAGGGCATTGACCCGGCGGGCAACCGCCGCTCCCTGGGCGTAGGTCGCTCCCGCGGCCGGCTGGTAGGTGTAGGTGGTAGCCCAGTGCCCGCCCGTCTCGGTCTCGATGGCCGCCTGGCTCGGATGAGCCCAGTCCTGGCCGGCTGCCACGCACCTGTTCGACGCCGCGCACCACAGGCCGTAGATGTACTGGGGCCGCAGGCCTCCGGCCGAAGTGGCCAGGGCCCCGGTCGGGGCCCCCGAAGGTGCCAGCGCCTGGACGCCGGCGTAGTACTCAGAACCCGGTTTGGTCGTGCTGACGGTGGCACCCATGGCGCAGTCGGTGGCCCAGCAGCTCACCGCATTGGCGTACCAGACGACATAGCCGTCCAGGACGGGTAGCACGGTCTGGGACCAGGTGGCGCCACCGTCGGCCGTGGTCCAGGCGTACCCCTCGCGCCCCGGGGTGCCCGTCCCGCACCAGCACCAGTTGAACCAGTCGCCGACCGCCAAGCAGTGCCGCAGGGACTGGCAGCTCACAGCCGTGGGCCCGCCGCCCTGGCCAGAGGTTATGGCCGAGGTATGCCAGGGACCGGTGGGGGCGGAGCTCCACACGCCGACCGGTCTGGAGCGGTCCTCCAGCCCGGTGGCCGCCGTGCCCTGCGTGTAGGAGGACGCGCCCAAGGCAACGCAGTGCGGGGCCGGGGCACAGGAGACCGATTCGAGCTGGCCCTGGCTGATGGGCAGGGCGGGACGCGTCCATACGACACCCCCGTCGCGCGATGCCAGCAGCTCGGGGCGCAACCGGACGGTCCCCAGCTCCAGGGCACCCCCCACCGCCACGCAGTTGGTCGCGGCGGGACAGCTCACGGCATCCAGGGCCAGCGCGCCCGCCGGGAGGTCGCCCACCTGCGAAGCGGAGGTGCCCCGGATGCTGAGCACGACAGCCCGCACCGAGTACCAGCGACCGCGGTACACGGTGCGGGTGCCGCCCACGGCGACGCACGCGGCCGTCGACCAACACGAGACGGAGCGCAGGTTGGCGTCCACGTCGGGCAGGTCGACGGCCTGCCAGGACCTGCCGCCGTCGGTGGTGCGCACTGCGATCGGCTGGTAGGAGCCGCCGGTCACCTGGCCGGCGGCGTTCTCGCTGTCTGTCTGGGCCGCGCCCACTGCGACGCAGACAGTAGGGCTCGGGCAGCTCACGGCATTGAAGTAGCTGGAGCTGACGGTGCTGGTGCGGGCCGCGGCCGGCGCCCGTACCGGGCCCGGGGCCAGGAGGCCGAGAATGGCGCAGAACGCCAGCGCCAACCTCTTGTCAGTCAACTTGGGGCTCCTCTCGGACGGACCGGCACTCTGGCCTGGACGTCCACCGCAGGCAGCGGCCCCCGCTCTCGGGGCCGTGTGCCTGTAGGTGTCCGGCACCGGGTGTGACCACGCGTCCATCTTCGGTTCGCATCGCCGCCCTGACAAGGGGCGTTTTCGCCCCTGGCCGGGCCCGCCCCAGTCGGCGTGGCCCCCGTCGGCGTGGCCCCAGTCGGCGTGGCCCCAGTCGGCGTGGCCCCAGCCCTAGCCGGCGTGGCCGGCACGGGAGCGGCCGGCGGGCACGCACGGCCCGGCCGGGTCACCTCCCGTGGTGGCCCGAAAGTGCTGCACTGCGGGCTCCACGGCGCTGACGGACGGGCCTCCCCCGTCGTCACGGTTCTCGCCGGCCAGGGCAGGCGAAGGTGGGCGAGCAGCCTTCTGCCCGTAGAGCGCGGCATCGGCCCTTGCCAGCAGGTGGTTGACGTCCTCGGCCCCGTCCCAGACGGCTACGCCCGCCGACCAGCCGCACGGGCCTCCGGCCGCGCTCAGCCTGGACAGGAGCTGGCGCGCCTTGCCCCCCTCGGTGGACGGCATGACGACGACGAACTCGTCGCCGCCGAAGCGGGCGACGATGTCGGTCCCCCGCAGGTTGGAGCTCCACAGGCCGGCCAGCTCCACCAGGGCCCTGTCGCCGGCATGGTGACCGCACCGGTCGTTGACCTCTTTGAAGCCGTCCAGATCCAGCATCGCCACCGCCAGGGGCCCTCCGGTGCGCGCTGAGCGCGCCATCTCCACTTCCAACAAGGCGTACATCTCCTCACGGTTCGGAAGGCCGGTCAGGAAATCGGTCTTGGCCATGACCATCAAGCCGGCCCGGTTGTAGGCCGTAACGGCTGCGGCGACGCAGGCCGTGCCGAGGACGTAGACGGCCTCGGCCGGGGCAGCCGGGCCCCCGATGACGCCCATGACCACGGCGAAGGCAACGGATATGGCAGCCACCTGGACCGCCGCTCTTGCCGGGGGCAGGAACAGTGCCGCCGCCAGTGCCACCCATACCAGGAACACGGCCGAGCTCATGGACAGCGGGGTATGCCGCCCGGAGAGCAGGCCACCGCACAGCAACAGCCCGGCCAGGTCCACCAGCAGGTGGACCCACCTCTCGGTCAGCGGTTTGGCCCGCCATACGACCGCTCCGACCAGACCGGCAACAACTGTGGCAAGCACGGCCCCGAGCATGCCGAAGGCCTTGCCGTGAGGCACCACGATGCTGGTCAGGGCGAACAGGCCGCCGGCCATGTAGAGCAACCCCAGGGCTTGGTTCGGGAGGCGAGCCGAGTTGACCAGCAGGCGCGGCAACCCAGCTCGGTGGTAGGGCCGCGAGGGGGGCCCCACGGCCGGCGCGCCGAGCCAGAAAGTGCCCTGGTCCTGGTGTCTGCCCATCCGCACTACCCGTCTTCTCGCGCCAGCGGCGCCCCAGGCGCCCTTCAGCACGGATCATCGGCCACCCGAAGTCCGTTGTTTACCCCGGCAGGGCGCGGGAGCGTCGATGAGGGGAAAAAGGGTGCGACGGCGCAGCCGTGCCGCGCCGTCAGCGCCGGGGTGGCGCCTGCGCTGACAGGTTCCGGCTCACTAGCAGCGGTGGCGTGCGTCCCCCCCGCATGTAGTGGGCCACGACCTCCGCCGTCAGGGCCTGGGCGATGGCAACACCGGCCAGGGACGAGACACTGCACACGCCCACCCCGGGCGCCACCTCCAGCACAGTGTCGGCGTAGGGGGCGCAGGTGTCGATGCACACATCGGCCACCTCGAAAAGGCGCAGGCCGCTCGGGTGACGGGAAGCCACCAGACGGCTGTGCTGCATGGACGTGATGGCCACAACGGGTAGGTGACGACGTCGCGCCTCGAGCGCCATCTCCACCGGGGCCCCGTTGCAACCGGAGTGGGAGATGACGACGAAAGCGTCGTCCGGGCCCGTGCGCACCCCTTCGACCAGGGCCTGTGCCGCCTCTGGGCGCCTCTCCAGCGATCCGTCCAGTAGGGACGACTTCTCTGCCCGGCCCGATGCCACCAGGTCGTCGAGCACTAGCTCCTGCATCGGCCCGAGCCCTCCAGCTCGTCCGGCCAGCTCCATGGCGACGGCGCGGGAGTGCCCTGTCCCGAAGACGTGCACCGTCCCTCCTGCGAGCATGCGCCCGGCCAGCAGCGAGCCCGCCTCGCCGATGGCGCCGACCTGCTGCTCGAGCAGCTGCTGGACCAGGTTGGCCGCCACGGCGAACACCTCGGCCGCACCGGCCCGGGCCCCGACCGGCGCCAACGGCGCGCCGACCTCACCCCCGAGGCCACGGGCCGGGCTGGCAAGGCGGCTGTCCCACAAGTTCCGGCTCTCCCCCCTAAGAAGCGTCCGACTGTGCCCGGAGCAATTATCGGTCCTCGTGAGTCGAGCCGGGGATCGGGGCGGCCGACCGGGCACCGGGGGCCGGTGGCCGCAGCTGGGCGACGAACTTGTAACGGTCGCCCCGGTAGAACGAGGAGGCGAACTCCACGGGGCGCCCTTCGGTGTCACGGCTGTGCCGCGTGAGCAGCAACATCGGGTAGCCGACCGTCGTCTCCAGCATCTCCGCTTCCCTGGGTGCTGCCGGCACCGTCTCGATGGTCTCCTCGGCTTCCGCCAGGTGGACCCCGTACTCGGTGGCCAGCAGGGCGTACAGCGACACGGAGTCGCCCAGACGCCTGGCCAGGCCGGGGAAGCGAGCTGCGTCGAGGTGGGTGGTCTCGATCGCCATCGGCTCGTCGTTGGCGATGCGCAGGCGCTCGACCCGCAGGACCC
>JAKACE010000195.1 GCA_021821705.1 Actinomycetes bacterium
AGGGGCCGGCCTGCGCCCGCCAGCGAGCCCACCGGGGCCCCGCCCGTTCGCCGGCCCCTCCCCCAAAGGGTGCCCGACCTGGGCGCGCCGGAGAACCCACCCGACCTGACCCTTACCGGGCCCGGCGAGGACAGGGCCGGCAGGGCCGTCGGGACGGCTAAGGCAAGCATGCTGGCCCTCAACACCATCTACACGAGGGCTGAACCCTACACGAGGGCCGAACCGCCAAGGGCCGCCTCGGACAGCGACGACGGGCAGGGCCAGCGGGCCGACGCTGCCGGCGCCTAGTTACCGGCCTCGTCGAGGAGCGAGGCCAGCTCGGCAGCGTTGCGCACGCCGTAGTCCCGGTAGCAGTTGTTCATCAGCAGGTGCACCGTCTCCGCCTTCTCGGCCAGGAGGCGTGCCCGCGGTACCCACTGCTCCAGCTCCTTGCGGTCATACAGGTAACGGAAGCGCTCGGCTGCGCTCAGGTTGCGAGCGGACCACGTGCTGTCCGCCCGGCCGTGGAAACGGGCGACAGCCAGCCGGCCCGTCGTCACCTCGGGGACCGTCGGAAGCCCCGACACGCTCGGGGCGTCCACTACCACGAACGCCAGGTTGAGGCTGCTCAGCATGGCCAGCGTACGAGGTAGCTGCTCACTGCCGTACCAGCGGGGCGAGCGGAACTCGACGCAGCCGATGACTCCCTGCAACCGCTGCGCCAGGCGCTCCACCTCGGCCCGGTTGTCCCGGCTGGGCACGAACCAGGGGGGGTACTGGAACAACACGGCACCGAGCCGGCCAGCCACAGCGAGCGGCTCGAGAGCGTGCAGGAACCGTGCCCAGGCCTCGTCCAGGGCGTCGGCCGGCAGGTGATGGGCATAGACACGGCGCTTGGAGGCCGCCTCGGGGGCCAGCGTGCCACGGATGTCCGGCCACAGTGTTGCCGCCAGCACGGGATGCCCGGTGAACAGCCCGTAGGCCTTCACGTCGAAGCGGAAGCCCTCGGGCACCCGCTCGGCCCATGATCCAGCCAGGGCCGGCTCGAGCGGGCGGTAATAGGTCGAGTCGACCTCGACCACGCCGAAGTGCTCGGCATAATAGCGCAGGCGGTCCGCCGCGCTCATCGAGCGCCGCGGGTACCAGTGCGTATCCCGTGTCAGTGTCGGGTCGGTCCACGAACAGGTCCCGACCAGGGTACGCGAGTGCCCTCCTGCCACCGGCAGGCCTGTCCTCGGCTCAGGCGGGACCAGGCATCACCAGGATACGCCCGCACTGGTCGCAGTACTCCATGGTGCCCGGTACGTCGTGGCGGATGCGGTCCAGTTCGACCGCCGGCAGGCTCAGATGACAGCCGTCGCAGCGGCCACCGACCAGCCGGGCGACGGCGACGCCGCCGAGGCGCGCCCGGAGCCGTTCGTACTTGGCCAACAGGTCGGCAGGGACCGGCCCGGCGAGAGCGGGGCGCTGCACCTCGAGACCGGCGATGATGGAGCCGATCTCGGCCTCGGCGACCTCCAGGGAGGACTCGGCCTCGGCCCGCCTTGCCGCCAGCTCGTCCAGGATCTTGTCGAGCTCGGCCAGCGAGGCGTCCATGGGCTCGCGTTCGTCGAGCAGGCCGAGGACCCTGTCCTCGAGCTCCGACACCCGCTTGCGCAGGCCCTCGACGTCACCAGCCATGGCCTGCAGCTCGCGCGAGGCAGTCACGGTGCCGCCGTACAGGCGGGCATTGACATGGCGGACACGGTCCTCTGTCGCCTTCAGCTCCCGCTCGGCAGCTTCCTGACGAGCGCCCACCTCTGCCAGGGTCAGAGCCACGGCATCACGCGAGGCGCGGCGCTCGGCCACCGATCGGGCCAGCTCCTCCAGCTCGGTGCGCTGTGGCAGGTGGGCCTGCCGGTGCCGTTCCTGGTCTATGCGGCTGTCCAGGTCCTGGAGCGCCAGCAGTGCCTGCAGCTCGGACGTGCTCATCTTCCTCCGGTCTACCCCGACAGAGGGGGCGCTGTCGAGGGGGCCGCTCCGGTGGGGGCGGCTCGCGCCCCACCTGGCACGGTCGGGGAGCCGGTGACAACGCCGGCGCTGCTGACAGGAGCTCGGGAAGGGGTGGTGGCGGGGGCGGTCGTCGGCACGGTGGCGGCGGTCGTCGGCACGGTTGCGGCGGTCTTCGGCGCCGTCGCGGTCGTCGTCGGAACGGTTGCTGTGGTCGTCGGCACCGTCGCAGTGGTCGTCGGGACGGTTGCGGCCACGGCTTTCGTCGGTGGGTTGACCCCCGGCTCGATCCGGCGGGCGCGCGGCAGGGGCCCGGTCGGAGCGGTCGCCGACGGGGCCGTCGTAGCCCCGGTCCTGGCCGGCCTGGTCGTCGTCTTGCCAGGTGGGCGCGTAGACGTTGTCGGTGCCACCGTGGTCGTCGTCTGGGGCAGGTACCCGTGAGAGAGCAGGTCGGCACGCTGCAAGGAAGGCGAGTCGATGTACTCGAGCGGCGGCATGGCCGAGGGGTCGGGAGAGGGGAAGGCCGAGTAGGAGGTGTGCGCCAGCGCGTACGAGGCGACGTCGTGCCAGATCTGGGTGGGGTAGCTGGCGCCGAAGATCTCGACCCCGTTGAGGTACATGGGCACCTCCCCTCGCGGGTCTCCTATCCACACCGAGGAGGCCAGGTCCGGTGTGATGCCGTTGAACCAGGCGTCGACGCTGTGCTCGGTGGTCCCCGTCTTGCCGGCGACGTCGGCGTTTGGCAGGGCTGCAGCCGTGCCCGTGCCGTACTGCACCGTCGCCCGCAGGGCGACGAGGGCCTCCGACGCGATCTGCTGGGAGAAGATCCGCCGCCCTGCCGTCTCGCCGTTGTAAACGACATTGCCGGTGCGGTCGACCACCCGGTTGACGAAAGTCGGGCGGTGGTAGATGCCACCATCGGCGACAGTGGCGTAGGCGGCCGCCATCTCGATAGGTCGGACCGCTTCGGAGCCGATCACCAGGGAGGGGTTGGCCGGGTTGAGGGTCGGGTCCGTCAGGCCCATGCTCCTGGCCACGGCAATGACCTTGGGCAACGTGACCTCGTGCGCCAACCGCAGGTAGGCGCAGTTGATGGACAGGGCCGTAGCCTGGACGATCGTCACTGCACCGTTGGGGTCACCGGGGTCGTTGTTCATCGGGTGCTGCGGGTTGTAGCCGAACTGCTCGGGGACCCCGGGGAACTGCACGGCGCATGGCGACGCCGCCAGGATCGTGTCGTTGACGTCGTAGCCCGATTCGAGGGCGCCGATCAGAGTGAACAACTTGAAGCCCGAGCCCGGTTGGCGCTCTCCCTGCACGGCGTCGTCGAACTGGGCCGTGGTGCCGTCAGGGCCCCCTATCAACGCCTCCACGTTCCCGTTGCGGGGATCGATGACGGCGAAGGCGGCGACGACGTGGGACAGGCCGGCGGGAATGTCGTTGACCGCGACCTTCTGGGCGTACGCCTGAAGGGCGGGCTCCTCGTTTGTGTAGATGCGCAGGCCCCCGGTGAAGAGGGCGCTGACGCGCTCGTCGCGGGTAGCGCCGAGGGCGGGGTTGGTGAGCAGCTCGTTCACGACCTGCTGCACGTACCAGCCATAGGACGTGTAAGCCACACCGGGGGCGTCGTGGACCCGGGTGGGCAACGGGGTGGCATTGGCGGTTGCGGCCTGCCCCTTGGTGATGGTCCCGAAATGGACCATGTTGGCCAGCACGACGCTCCTGCGGTAGCGGGCGCCCACCGGGTTGACCAGGGGGTCGTAGCCGCTCGGCGCCTGTACCAGGCCAGCGAGCAGCGCCGCCTGGGCCACGTCGAGCCTGGAGGCGTCCTCGCCGAAGTACTCCTTGGCCGCCGCCTGCACGCCGTAGGCACCGTTGCCGAGGTACACGGAGTTGAGGTAGGCGTCGAGGATCTGCTTCTTGGAGTACTTCTGCTCCAGCCGTACCGCCAGGACCGCCTCGCGGATCTTCCGGGTGATCGTCTTCTGGTCGGTGAGGTAGGTGTTCTTCACGAGCTGCTCGGCGATCGTGGAGCCGCCCTGGACGGCGGCGCCGGCGTTGACGTCGGCCAGCAGTGCCCTGGCGTCCGACCTCACGTCGAGCCCGCCGTGCACGAAGAACGCATGGTCCTCGGTATCGAGCAGGGCGTGCACCATGATCGGGGCGATCTCGTCCAAGGGCACGGGTTGGCGGTTGAGCGACGATCGCAGGGTGGCGATCACCGAACCGTCGGCGGCATAGATGACCGACGGGACCTGAGGCTGGAGGGCCAGGTTGCCGAGCGGGACGTCCCTGGCTGTGGCCACGCCGTGGTAGAGCTTGTCGGCCGAGGTGGCCACGCCCACCACCACGGCGGCGATGACCGCACCGGCGGTGAGCATCACCACGAGGAGCCGGACGAGTGTTCGCACGACGCGGGCCATCCCCTGGCCGAGTGTAGTTGCCCATGCCGGCCAAGCGGCCCGCCCTGCCCCTGGAACCGGGGCCAGGTCCAAGCGGGCCACGCCGTCCAGGCAAGCCCGACCGGCCACCTACGGGCGGACCAGGCCCCGGTACCGACAGCTCGGACCTGCCCCGAGCGGGCCTTCCGAGCCGGCCCATTTTCGGACAGTCACCCCCAAACCAGGCGCTGGCGCGCAATTCGAGATGTGCGTCGGATGTTATGGTGGGAAAGTCCTCGAGCCCTCGGCGCGGCTCTGCAGTACGCTGACAACACCCCGACCATGCGAGCATTTACCTGCAAACGGTGCCACGTCCTGGTGCCTTTCGAGAGCCAGGTGTGCCAGCACTGCGCGGCGTCGCAGGGATTCGACCCCGACGGGGGCGCCCTGGAAACCCTCAAACCGGTCGGCACGTATTTCGCACCAATAGGTCAGCTGACAGCTGTCTGGGCGCGTTGCAGCCAGTCGTGCCGTACCGGCTGCAATTGGCTCGTACCGGTCGAGGCGGCGGGAGGAC
>JAKACE010000196.1 GCA_021821705.1 Actinomycetes bacterium
CCCCCTGCTCGGGCCGACCATCAGGATCTGGGTGTTCCTGTCGGTGATCGGTTCGTTCCAGTTGTTCGACCTGGTGTGGATCATGACCCAGGGCGGACCGGCCAACGCCTCCGACACGATGGTGACCTACCTGATCTACAACGGGCCGACCAGCTCCGAGCTCGGCTACGGCAGTGCCGTGGCGGTGCTGCTGTTCATCATCTGCTTCGCTTTCGCCCTGGTCTACCAGAGGTTCGCCCTGCGCCGCGACACCGCCGGCGCCGTCACCAGGATGGTGGGGACATGACCGCAGCCGTACTGCCGGCCCCGTCGCCGACCGCCGGCCAGCCGAGCCGGCGTGGGCGGCGCATGTCGCTCGGCACTCCGATCAGTTACATGGCCGCTCTGGTGGTCGTCGGTGTCACGCTCGTGCCCATCCTCTATGTCGTCATAAGCGGCTTTCGCACCAGCGCCCAGATCAACACCGCCCCGGTGGCGTGGCCCCACCCCTGGGTCGTGAGCAACTACACCTCCATCCTGACCTCGGGCACGTTCTGGACCTTCGTCATGAACAGTTCGATAATCGCCGTGGTGGCGACCGTCCTGGCGGTGGTCTGCGGGGCCATGGCCGCCTTCGCCCTCGCCCGCTACAGCTTCAAGGGCCGTGAGGCGATCTTCAGCCTCTTCATGGTGGGGCTGCTCTTCCCGGCCAGCGTCGCCAGCCTGCCGCTCTACCTCTGGCTGCACAACCTGGGGCTGCTGGAGAACCTGATGGGCGTGGCCATCCCCGAGGCCGCTTTCTCCCTACCGATCACGATCTTCATACTGCGCCCGTTCCTGAGGGCCATACCGGCCGAGCTCGAGGACGCAGCCGTCGTCGACGGCACGAGCCGGCTGGGCTTCTTCCGCCGGGTGCTGCTTCCCCTCTCACGCCCGGCGATCACCACCGTGTCGATCCTGTCGTTCATCACCAGCTGGAACGCCTACCTGCTGCCATTGCTGGTGTTCAACAACCAGGACCACTACACCCTGCCCCTGGGAGTGGCCACCTTCCAGTCGACCTACTCGCAGGACACGGCAAAGATCCTGGCGTTCGCGGCCCTGTCGATGCTGCCCGCCCTCGTGTTCTTCATGCTTGCCGAGCGCCGGATCGTGGGCAGCCTGACCGGGGCCATCAAAGGCTGAAGCGGCGCAGGGCCCCGACGGCGGGCACGACGTAGAAGGCGCCGGTGACCGGGCGCGAGTAGTAGGTGAGGGCGTCCCTGGTACCGTCCTCTGCTCCCGCCATCCGGGCCAGCATCCGGGCAATGACAGCTTGACGCTTGACAAAGGCGACGAACACCAAGCCGTGGGTGGTGGCGTCGCCGAAGCTGGTGCTGCGCCTGAAGATCTCCAGCTCCTCACCGTCCTCGTCCTCGATCACGGTACGGGCGACGTGGGAGCTGGCCGGCTTCACGTCGTCGTCGAGCTCCACGCTGTCCGCCTTGGTCCGCCCGATCACCGCCTCCTGCTCGGCAAGGCTCAGGGCGTGAAAGAGGGCGAGGTCGTGCTCCCAGCGCTGTACCAGCACCACGCTGGCCCCCTCGCCCCGTGCCCCGTCGGGCACCACCGCCACATCGGCCGCCTCGTCGAGGGGCGGGTTCTCGGTGCCGTCGACGAAGCCGGTGATGTCCCGGCTGTCGCGGTAGGCGAACCCGGCCACCTGGTCGGCCAGGGTGGCCACCGGGGCGAGGGCGGCGGCCGAGGCGCGGGCCACGTCGAAGACCACGTCGTAGCCGGCAGCGGCCGCCCACATCCATGCCGAGTGCTGTGTCGAGGGCATGCGGTACCCATCGGGCCCGTCCACGGGAACGAAGTCGGCGGCGCCCACCGGGCAGTGCTCTGGCGCCAGGGAGCTCCACAGGGACGGGGCCAGCCCGACGACGAGGTTGGCCCCACCGGTGGTACGTCGGGGCTCACTCAGTGCAGCCAGGGCTCCGACCAGTGCCGCCGGGTCGGCACCGGGGCGAAGGTCGAGCTCCATGTAGTAGTGAGAGCGGGTGCCGAGGGCGAAGAGCCCAGGTTGCGGCGTGGCCATGGCTGGATGCTAACTGGAGGCCAGGCCGGCGTCGGGGGCGTGCTCCGGTGGCACCCGGCTTGCCGGGAAGACCGAGGGCTGCCTCAGCGGACCTCGAACGCGCTCAGGCCCTCAGCCCGTTCTTCCCACACCTCTATGCCGGTGACACGGGCGGAGGGAGGCCCCTGCCGGCACCACTCCTCCAGCCTGTCCAGGGCCTCCGGTGCTCCTTCGGCCAAGACCTCGACCCGCCCGTCGGGCAGGTTGCGGGCCCAGCCGTCCACACCGAGGGCCTGCGCCTGCTGCCGGCAGGCGCCCCGGTACCACACTCCCTGGACCCGGCCCTTGACGAAGATCCGCCTTCGCGCCCTCTGCGGACCGCCCTCCGGCGAAGTCGTCACAATTCCCTCACGGCCGGCAAAGGATCTCGCCTGCGGGCACGATGTACCACCCGTCGGGGTCGGCCGCCCAGCGGCGCCAGGCCCGCGACATCTGTTCCAGGTCCTCCTTCTGGGCAAAACCTCCCTGGAGGGCCTGCTCCGCGAGCGAGGAGGACAGCACCCGCTCGGCCCAAAGGTCCCCCCACCATTGGCGCTCGGCGTCGGTGGCGAAGCACCAGACCGACGCCGACGCGCTGACCTGCGAGAACCCGGCCTTCCTGGCCCAGGCCAGCAGGCGCCTGCCCGCCGCCGGCTCCGCCCCGTTGGCCCGGGCAACGGCCAGGTACATGGCCATCCAGCGGTCCAACCACGGGTCGAGCGGGTACCAGGTCTTGGCCGGGTAGTCGCTGTCGCGGGCCGCCACCACGCCGCCGGGGCGGCAGACCCGTCGCATCTCGGCCAGGGCCGCCACCGGGTCACCGAGGTGCTGGAGCACCTGATGGGCGTGGACCACGTCGAACGAGCCGTCCTCGTACGGCAGGCGGTAAACGTCGGCCTCCTCCACCCTGGCGTTGGTGGCCCCCCTTTCCTCCAACGTGGCCCGGCAGGTGGCCAGCACCGAGGCCGCGTTGTCGACAGCGACCACCTCGCCCGGGGCGACGAGGGCTGCAAGGTCGGCGGTGATCGTCCCGGGGCCGCAACCAACGTCGAGGAGGCGCTGGCCGGTTGCCAGGTGAGGGAGAAGGTAGGCAGCGGAGTTCACAGCAGTGCGCCAGCTGTGCGAACGCAGGACGCTCGCATGGTGACCATGGGTGTACCTGTCACTCGACATGACCCGAGCATCGTCGGCGCGCGCCACAGCAGGCAAGCGCACCCTGTGGCAGAACCTGCCCTCAGCAGATCAGTTCGGTCGAGCTGGGGAGTGCTGCTGCGAGAGCTCGGTCGAACGTGGCCAAGCGGCCGCCCCGGCTGTTGGCAAGGGCTACAAGGTAGGCATCGGTCACCTGTCGGTGGCCTAGGACATGCCCGAGCTCGACCGCTTCGTAGGAGAGCGCATCCTCCCAGAACTCACATCGGGGGGAACGGTAGAGGGCCGACAGGATCGCGACCGCGGTGGCCTGCGCCTCCCCCGTACGCACGAGGAACCGGACGAGAGCGCCTTCCACCATCGGGCAAAGGGCGATCCCGTCGACCGCGGCCGCCCATCGGGTAGCCGGGGCATGGTGCTCGTGATCGGCGACCACCAGGGCAATGAGGGCGTTAGCGTCGAGCAGATAGGTGCGCCCGCTACTCATCGTCAAGAGCGTCAGCCACCTCTGCCGCCGTGACCCGCCTCCCGAAGCTGATCACCGGTAACCCGGTCTTCGGGTCCACGGTCAGCTGCACCGGCTCGTCGAGCGTGGCGAGACCCCGCACTGCCAGGTCGGCGATCACCGTCGAAAGGGGTTGGTGGCGTTGTTTGGCGAGCTCTTGGGCACGCCGGTGGGCCCCAGGTGGCAGGTTGACGGTCGTCCTCACGTCTGCATCATACCTGCATCAGTGCTGATGTAGATAGATCGGCAGCCGCGGGTCGCCTCCCGGGCCAGGCGGGCACTCCCGGGCCAGGCGGGCCCCCGGGTAGCCGTCGGCGTCGCAGAGCCGGCGGGCGGCCGCTCTCAGAGGGGCAGGGGCGGTCTCACCCACTCGGCCAGCCTGGCCTCCTCGACCAGCGCCTGGGTGAACGGGTTCATCGGCAGTGACGCCATCTCTGCCGCGCTGAACCAGCCCGTCTCCAGGATCTCGTCGCCGTCGGGGCAGGGTGCACCGCCGGTCACCCGTCCCTCGTAGATCACGCCCACGTAGGAGACGACATCGCCGTTGGGGTAGTACATGCGGAACCGGGGCCCCCCGACCACGGCGTGCAGCGCCACCAGCTCGACCTCGACACCGGCCTCCTCCAGAGCCTCCCTACGAGCGGCGTCGGCCGGCGCCTCGTCGGGGTCGATGGCACCCCCCAGGATCCCCCACTTGCCGTCGTCGGCCTGGCGGACCAGGAGTGCCCGGCCGTCCTCGTCCAGCGGGACCACCCCTGCGGCCGGTAGCAGCAGGAGGTCGTGACCGATGTGCCGGCGCATGGCGGCGATGTAGGAGGAGACACCCATGTGCTCGACCTTAGGCCCGTCTCTGCGCCAGGCCCCGTTCCTGCCTGCGCCTTGAACCGCTCGCTGCCCCGGGCCGGTAGCAGGCAGTCATGCAGCGCAACCGGGGACAAAACAACGGTGCTGCGCCGGCACAGCACGGCTCGCCGCCCTGGGCCCCGGCAGTGAGCCTGAGCCAGATGCGGGCCAACCTGGCTGCCAACGGGCCTCAACTGTACGTCGGTGCCGGGCCAAGAGGGCTGGTCTGGGGCGGCAGCCAGCAGGCCGTGCTCGTGCTCGGGCCACCCCGCTCGGGCAAGACGTCGAGCCTGGTGGTGCCAAACGTGCTGGCGGCACCGGGGCCGGTCGTGGTCACCTCGACC